>JAJECR010000144.1 GCA_022821935.1 Candidatus Latescibacterota bacterium | reverse complement strand
CCCGACGCATCGGACAGACGGACGGTGTCGGGATGGCGCGCGGACGTCCCGATCGTGCTGCAGCCCGAGCTGGACTATCCGTACGATGCCTACAGGCCCTTCCCAGACAACTGGAATGGGGAGACGGTCTTGCCGTAGTGCGCTCGGTGTACGAGCGAGATACCGGTTAATTGCTTGATCTTGCGGCGTGCGCCTCGTATACTCCTATCAACAACTGTTAAGTATCCGCGATTGCGAGTCTGACCGAATCAGCTTGTAAAGCGTCCGAATGAAACCGATCTGCTGCTTTTGTGGCACGTAAAAGGAGAATGGGGACATGCGCTACACTTCCGGGTACCGGAGTCTCACGCGAGTCTGGAGCGTCAGAATCCTGGTGTTTGCACTCGCGCTCGCACCGGCGTCCGTTCTGACGATCCGCGCGGATGTTTCGGCACAGACCACGGTGGACCTCGCCGTTGAACCGGCGTCCGTGGACGAAGGCGGCGGACCGCAAATGGTGACCATTAAGGCGACGGTGCAGGACACGGCCAGGGCGCCGATCATCATCGCGCTCAATCCCGTGCTCGATCAGAGCACGGCCACGTTGCCGGATGATCTGGTTGCCACGCCGCTGGATCAGCCGATCGTCATCGCTGCGGGCCAGACCGAAGGTGTGCTGGTGGTCACCGTCGTTCCCACGGATGACGCGATCTACGAAGGTACGGAGACGCTGGTGGTCGAGGGCGTGGAAATCCCCACCCCCACGGGCCGATACCTGATCATGCCCGTATCGCTGGAGATCAACGACGACGATCCGATGCCGACCTTTACGCTGAGCGCTTCCCCGGACATGATCGATGAAGGCGGCGGGCCGCAGGTGGTCACGGTAAAGGCAACGGCGTCAGTCGCGAGCAGCGTGCCTACCGTCATCGCGTTGGCTCCCGTGCTCGATCAAAGCACGGCCGCGATTCCGGGCGATCTTACCGCGCAGCCGCTGGACCAGCCGATCGTCATCGCTCCGGAACAGACCGAAGGCGTTCTGGAGGTCACCGTCGTTCCCACGGATGACGCGATCTACGAAGGCACGGAGACGTTCGTCGTCGTGGGCGTGGGGGCAATGGGCGAGCCGCTGACCATGCCCGTAACGCTGGAGATCATCGATGACGAGACGGTACCGACCATCACGCTGAGCACTACGCCGGACAGGATCGATGAAGGCGGTGGAGCGCAGGTGGGCGTCGTTACCGCGACGGCCTCCGTGGTCAGCGCGACGGATCTTCACGTGGGCCTGGTGCCGCTGCCGGAACAAAGCACCGCTACCCTGATTGGTCCGAACGCGGATCTCAACGTGTTGGAACTGGCGACTACTCCGAACATCGTGATTACGATTCCCGCAGGACAGCCTACGGGGAGCATAAACCTGACCGTCGTTCCGGTGGATGACGAGGTATATGAAACCGACGAGTTCGCCGCATTCGCGGGTAATCTGATGGGAACGATCACCGAACCGGTAGTGATCACGATCGTAGACAACGATGTGCCGGATATCGTCCTGAGCGGCGTTCCGGCCGTGTTGCGCGAAGACGCGGGCGCCCAGACGGTCACCTTCGATGCTACGTTGTCCGGCCCCGCGGTACCGATACCCACCGTGATCACACTGGGCATTACCGGTACGGCGAGCCCGGGTACGGACTACGCGTGGGAAGGCACAGCGGAGATCGTCATTCCTGCCGGCGAAACGACGGCGGGCACGCAGATCACTTTCACGGTAGTGGACGATGAAGTCTATGAACCGGGCAATGAGACGATCGTGGTGACCGCGAGAAGGAATGTCGAGGATCTCGCCGTGGTGACGCTGACCATCATCGATAACTATTCGGCTCCGGCGGTCGCCAACCCGATTTCCGATGTAACCCTCATAACCGGCGCTTCCTTCCGCGCCGACATGACCACCGTTTTTTCGGGCAAGAACCTGATCTACACGGTATCGGCCACGGGCGGCGCGATTTCGGCCGAGATCGTGGATACCTCGCTGGTGGTAACCGCCAACTACCTGGGATCGGGTCGTGTGACGATCGCCGCGACCAACGCCGCCGGTGCCGTGAGTTACAACTTCGGCGTGAGCGTCACGGCGACGTTCAGTCTGAGCGCCGCTCCGGTTGCGTTGCGCGAAGGCGGCGGTGTTCAGACGGTGTCGTTTGCCGTCGAACTGTCCGGTGCCGCGGTTACGGTACCGACCGTGATTACGCTGGACGTGGGCGGCACGGCCAGCCGGGGTACGGACTATAGCCTGACCGGAAACACCGAGATCGTCATACCCGTGGGCGGCAGGTCCGCGGACACGGAGCTCGACTTCGCGGTCGTGGACGATGAAGTCTACGAGCCGGGCGACGAGACGATCGTCGTATCCGCGAACTGGGACGGCAGCGAGTTCGACCGCGTAACGCTGACGATCGTCGATAACTACCTGGCTCCCGGGGTAGCGGATGCGATCTCCGACCTGACACTGGAAGCGGGAAGCTCCCGTCAGGTCGACTTAGCCGTAGTTTTCTCGGGCAGATCCCTTGCCTTCTCGGCTTCGTCCTCCTCGGAAGAGGTGGCGTCGGCGGACATTTCGGGTTCGACCCTGTCGATCGCGTCCAACCGCAAGGGCTCGGCCCGCGTAACGGTTGTCGCAACGAACGACGCGGGGTCCGTCAGTGTCGACTTCGGCGTGACCGTAACGACCGTAGCCGAAGAGCGGATGGTCTACAACGACATCCTGGCGGCCATGGGCCGTGGGATTCTGTCGAGTGTGTCGAGCACGATCGGCGGCCGGTTCGCGGTGACCGGTTCCGAGCGCCGGGTTGCTTTGGGCAACCGGCGGGTCGACGGCATGGCGGCCGGTCTGGAAGCCGTGGTGAGCCTGACCGGTACACGGGAGACGAGAAAGTTCGGTGCTGCCGGCGGAAACATGGACCAGATGAGCGGTCAACCCGTCTCGGCCCGTGAACTGATGCGGGGCACGTCCTTCTACTACGCGTTGGACGATGCGCCGCAGGCAGGCGGCGGGGACGGCCTGAGCTACACGATCTGGGGCGCCGGCGACTGGAACGCCTTTGAAGGTGCGACCGCTCAGACCGCCACCTACGACGGATCGTTGATTTCCGGATACTTCGGCATGGATGTTTCGAAGGCCGGCGGCTGGACGGGCGGCGTGGCCGTCGGCCGTACCATGGGTAGTTCGGATTACGACGTTGCGGTATCGGGTGGTAAGTTGGAAACCACCTTGAACAGCGTGTATCCCTATGTGCTGTGGCACGTTCCTGATTACATCATCGAGGTCTGGGGGGTCGGCGGTTTCGGTTCGGGAGAAGTCGAATCGAATGAAATGACCAGCGATCTGTCCATGCTTATGTTCTTGTTTGGTGCGCGGGCGCAGTTGGTCGGATCGGGTATCGAAGGGCTGGACCTGGGCATCATCGGCGACGCGGGCATTGCCAACCTGTCGGCCGCCGACAGCGAATCCGCATCCTTAAGCAACCTGGAAGCCGGTATTCATCGCATGCGTCTCGGTCTCGAAGGTTCGGGGACCATCGAAATGGACAACGGCATGCGCGTATCGCCCTTCGCCCAGGTGGCCGGCCGGTATGACGGCGGCGACGGCCAGACCGGTGGCGGCATAGAGGTCGCCGGCGGACTCAAAATCGCCCGAGGCAGGACCGGCGTCGAAGCGCGTGGCCGGCTGCTGGCTTCGCACTCGGGCGATGAGGTCAAGGAACACGGTATTTCGCTGGCTGCATACGTGAAGCCGTTGGGCGCCAGCGGACAGGGTTTCTCCATGGCTGTCGTTCCCCGGATCGGCGCCGATACCGATATGTCCGGCGATATGTGGCGCGAAGCGCCGGTAGAGGGCCTCGTGCGGTCGTCCCGAAGGGGCGCCGGCATGAAGGCTGAAATCGGTTATGGCCTCGCGCATCCCGCGATGAGCGAAATGCTGGTGACGCCCTTTGGCGTGGTGGACGTGGCCGGTGATGACCGGCGCCGCGTGCGTCTCGGCGCGCGGTTGGGTTCCACCGGCGGCGCGGCCGGCCTATTGAGTTTCGAGCTCGCCGGCGAACGCATCGAAGGGAACGGCCGGACGCCGGACCACCGCATCGGCCTCCTGGGAAGGATGAGCTTCTGAGGCGGTAGCGACGTAGGCGTAACGGGCAGGATAGGAGGAGTCTGATCGGGCGGCCTCCGCGGGAAGCGGTCCGGATGGGTGTTTAGCGGTACATCTTGGAAACGGGCGGGCGTTTGGTCCTCAGACCTGGCCAACGCTGGAGACCAGGAACGTATCAAGGAGCAGAACGTGACGAACGCCGACGGCCTGGAAGCCCAGGTCGAAATGTTGCAGGAAAGACTCTCCCGGTTGAGCGAGGCCAGCCTGCGCATCAGCCAGAGTCTCGAGGTAGATACCGTCCTGCGGGAAACCGTGGCAAGCGCCCGCGCCCTGGCAAGCGCGGGTTATGGCGGAATCACCACCTGGGACAGTTCAGGAAAACCGCTGGATTCCGTCACCGACGGCCTGGATCCCGGCGAGCGCGACCAGCTCCTGGATCTGCCCGTTGCGGCCGAACTATGGGACTATCTGAGGGACGTAAGGCAGCCGCTCAGGCTGAAGGACATTTCAGCGCACCTGGCCTCGTTCGGTCTGCCCGGGCATGCCTTGTTGGAACGAAGCTTCATGGGGATGCCCATACGCCATCCGGGTGCGCCGGCCGGATACTTCTACCTGCTCGACAAGGAGGCCGGGCAGGAGTTCACCGAAGAGGACGAGGGCATCATGGCACTGTTCGCGTCCCAGGCCGGGGCGGCGATAGCCAACGCCCGGAAGTACCAGGACGGAATGCAGGCGAAAGCCGACCTGGAGGCGCTGATCGACACCTCGCCGGTGGGGGTGGTGGTGTTTGACGCCCGAAACGGTGGGGTCGAGTCGTACAACCAGGAGATCCGTCGCATCGTCGGCGACCTGGACATACGGGAACGCTCGATCATGGAAATCCTGGAAGTGGCCACCGTACGGCGGGCGGACGGACGCAGGATCGAACCGTGGGAGTATGGCGGACTGGTGCGCATATTGCGCGAGGCCAGGACGGTGCGGGCCGAGGAGATCCTCCTCGAGTTTCCGGACGGGAGAAAGGTCACGACGCTGGTCAACGCCACACCCATCGTTTCCGAACGGGAAGAGGTCCTGTCGGTCGTGGTCACGATACAGGACATGACGCCGATCGAGGAGCAGGAACGTCAGCGGGCCGAATTCCTGAGCATGGTGAACCACGAGATGCGGGCGCCGCTCGCTACCATCAAGGGCTGTGCCACCACCGCGTTGGGGTCCACGTCCGTACTGCACCCGGCCGAATCGCAGCAGTTCTTTCGCATCATCGACGCCCAGGCCGATCACATGAGCGCGCTGATCAACGACCTGATGGACGCGGCGTACATCGAGACGGGCTCGCTTTCGGTGTCCCCCGAGCCGGTGGATCTGGCCGTCATGTTGGAACAGGCGAGGAACATGTTCACGGGCGTGGGGCACAGGAATCCCGTCCAGATCGACCTGCCTGCCGATCTGCCCCGGGTGCGGGCGGATCAGCAGCGCATCGTCCAGGTGGTCGGCAACCTGCTGTCCAACGCCGCGCAGCACGCGCCCGAATCGTCCACGATACGGGTGGAGGCGGCGCTGAAGGACCTCTTCGTGGAGGTATCGGTCGTGGACGAGGGGCCGGGCATACCGTCCGAGCGCCTGCCGCTCCTCTTCAGGAAGTACGCCCGGAGCGACCGCGACGACCGCAGGGTCGGTCCCGGCCTGGGCCTGGCCATCTGCAAGGGCCTGGTGGAGGCCCATGGCGGGCGCATCTGGGCCGATAGCGTGGACGAGGGCCCGGGCACGCGGTTCACCTTTTCGATCCCGGTGGCCGAGGAGGCCGAGCCCGGGGTTTCAGGCTACGGCTGGACGCAAGCCGCCATGCCCGGACGCGCCGGCAGCCGGAAGCCGCTCGTCCTCGTGGTGGACGACGATCCCCAGGCACTGGGATACACGCGGGGCGTACTGGAAAACGCGGGATACCAATCGGTCGTGACCGGCGATCCGGACAAGGTCCGGAACCTCATCGAGGCCCGCCGGCCCGACCTGGTGCTGCTCGATCTGCTGCTGCCCGGTACGGACGGAATCAAGCTGATGGAGGGCATGCCGTCGCTCTCCGAACGGCCTGTCATTTTCCTGTCCGCGTACGGAAGAGACGAGACGATCGCCAGGGCCCTGGAAATCGGCGCGGCGGATTATGTCGTGAAGCCGTTCTCGCCCACGGAACTGATCGCAAGGATCCGCGCCGCCCTGCGCAAGGACGCCGGTCCGCCCGAACCCTTCAAAGTCGGCGAATTGGTCGTCTACTACGACGAAAGGCGGGTGGCGTTCAGAGGCAGGCAGCTCAAACTGACGGCCACCGAGTACGACCTGCTCCGGTTCCTTTCGACCCACGCCGGCAAGGCGGTCACCTACGACCAGCTGCTGCGGAACGTCTGGCGGTCTCGTAACTCCAACGACGCCAGGGTAGTGCGCGCCATCGTGAAGAAACTGCGCAGCAAGCTGGGCGACGACGTGAAGAACCCCAGGTACATCTTCACGGAATCACGCGTCGGCTACCGCATGGCCAAGCCCGATGGGGCGGTAGAGCAGGAAGAGGCGGTTGAAACTGAAGGTGCTCCTGAAAAAGAAGACGCTTCGTAGTCCGTCTTTGCTCATCGCTCTCAGCGATCCGCAGCCCCTCTCCGAACTCAGGATTCTGTTATTGGCTTACAACGAGGATCTGTCGGGTCCCCTGCCAGGCACGTTCACCCGCCTCGGCAATCTCCAGGCGCTGGATCTGTATGCTACCGGCTTGTGCGTGCCGCCGGACACCGCGTTTCAGACGTGGCTGGAGCGGACCCGAGCCGTTCCTGATGCGGTGTACTGCGAGTCGTTCCAGGCGGCCGTTGACGCACTTTCTCACGCAGATTTGAAACCGGAACTTAGATCTTGCGTTTCAATAGCTAATGAACCAATTTGTCAGGACACCGGTCGCGTTGTTTTGACGCGGCCATCCTATCCCGCATACCATCGTGCGAAGCGGTCATTCGCATAGTGACCGCCGGTCCATGAGGCGATCCGGATCCAACTCGGTCGCAACCTGTGACGGCGCCCCTCCCAACCGGCGCCAAACCATCTGGAACCGGGAAGGGCAGGGACGAATCGGGTGGTTCAAGCTGCCATGACAGGAGAACGGAAATGAAAAAGACACTGATCACCGGGATGATCGTGACGGTTGCTGTGATCCTGACGGGATGCATGGCCTCGCAGCACAGAAGGGCCGTGCAGGACGATTCCGGCGACCGGGTGACCGTCGGGACGGTGCAGCAGTCGATCCATGTCGGCATGAGCGGCGCCGAGGTCGCGGAAGTGCTCGGATCGCCCAACATCGTGTCGACCGACGAGGAGCGCCGCGAAGTCTGGATCTATGACAAGATATCGACGGAGTCCGTGTATTCGAGCAGCCAAGGCGGGATCATGTCGCTCATCTTCGTGGATCTGACCGATGTGTTCACCGGCGGGGCCGGCGGGCTTTCGGGATCGTCCGGCGCCGAGTCCACCTCCCAGCGGACGCTTACGGTCATCATCAAGTTCGATGAAGAGAAGCGAGTGAGGGACTTCGCGTATCACACGTCGCGGTTCTGAGCCGGCGCACTGGCGGGCGACAGCGCGTGTGAGGAGATATCCCATGGGTTGGAAAGGAACGCGGAAACGCTCGTTGCCTGTCCTGGCGGTCCTGGTTCTGGCCGGTTGTATGCTGATGACCGGTTGTATGCTGCGCGGCGATCCCCGGGACAACTTCGAACTGACCCCTGAACAACTGCAGAACAGGGAGATGAGGACGAGGACCTATGAAGGGATATCCGAAGTGGATATCCTGTCGGCGTGTGCCGCCGTGCTCCAGGACCTGGAGTTCACTATCGACGAGACCGAGGCGAAGCTCGGCGTGATCGTCGGATCGAAACGCAGCGACGCCACCGAGGTGGGCCAGGAGGCCTGGTGGCTGGTCAAGGCGCTGCTGACCTACGGATGGACGGCGTTCACGGACGAGACGGACGACTACCAGCTTTTCCGGGCGTCCGTCGTGGTCCGGCCAATGTCGGCGACCAACGCCGATTACCACGCCGTCAGCGTGACTTTTCAGCGGACCGTGTGGGACACGGACGACAAGGTGTCGAAGCGGGAGACGCTGGAAGTTCCCGAAATCTACGTGGATTTCTTCGACCGGCTTTCGAAATCGGTCTTTCTGGAAGAGCAGGACATATGAGATACACCCGTGCAATGACGTTTGTAATCGCCGCGTCCATTGCCGCAGGCTTGGCGGGATGCGGCACGTCGAGCCGTCAATTGACCGAGATGGAAGACAGCCAGGTCAACGTGAGGAACATGCAGTCCCGCGCCTTCGACATGACGGATAAGAACAGGATGCTCAGGACGGTGATCGCCACGCTGCAGGATTTCGGCTACGTCCTGGACAAGGCGGATGAAGAACTCGGGGTGATCACCGCGACGAGACTAGACGGGGGGACGCGAAGGATAACGGTGACCGTCCGCCCGAGAGGAGAGACCCAGTTGCTCGTGCGGGCGAACCTGCTCCGTGGCCGGCGGGCCGTAACGGACCTCCAGGTCTATCAGAACTTCTTCACGTCCCTGTCGAAATCGATCTTCCTGGACGCGCACCTGGTTGAATAGCGTGGCTGTCGGCGCGCGGTCGAGCGCGTGACTGTCGGCGTGCGTGTGCGCGCGTAACTGGCGACATGCGCGCGGCATACCTCGTTTCAAGGCACTTCCCGGGCGCAGAAGTAACCCGTGGTGACGGATAAGTCCAGGCCGCCCCCACTGCGCCAGCTTCCGGCAAAACCCTCTTTGTCGATTTCTTTTACCCTCAACACCGTGTAGGCGCCGTCGTAGCGCACCAGGTCCCGCCGGTTGGCTTGCGAACCCAGCCGCAAGGTGATGACGCGCCGTCCGTACGCTGACCGCTCTAGTACGAGCACGCCGGGCGCAGACGGATCCTTGCTTCCCGGATCGCCCACGCGATGGGCGCCGACCGAGCCCGGATCGATATCCGTGAACCCGTAGAGGGGGGTCGAGGGATCGTCCGGCGACTCCGGGTCCCGCGTCTGTTGGCCCTGTTGCTCCTGTCGGCGCAGGGTGAGCAGGCCGGAGACGATCTGATGGGCGGCGCTGCCGGAATCCGCTACACTGCTGGAATCCGCCACCAGGGTGAGGCGATAGCGGCCGGCGCGATCCGATAGCGTGGCATTGGCGCCCAAGGGGCCGGCGGCGGGCTCGCACTCGCGTTCCTGTGCCGTCGCGTCCGCGGGCGAGGAACTCGATCCCCTTGCTGCCGCGTCCGCGGCCGGGGAATCGCCTTTCAGAGCCGTTGACAGGGCCAATGTGCAACCGGCGGCAAGGCCGAGGATGTGGATCAACAAGGGAGTCATCAATAATTCACTACATTTGACTTGTATCGCAATTGCCTCTGTTCTGCTTGACGTATCGTCACATCGCCGACCATCCGATATAGTCCGGACTCGGTCGGCGTGTACACGCACAGGCTGTTCTCGCCGCGCACCGTTCCGGGTATGGTCGCCCAGCCGAATGCGTCCTGGCGCTGCCACCTTGAATGGTGGAACTGGTATTGCGCCGCTTCGTATTCCGTTCCGTAGATCTTTTGGGGATCTACTTCGATACAGGAGCCGGAACCCTGCGCGGACAGCTCAAAGAACTCCACGCGGTCCGCAGTGACTACCAGCCTGATTAATGCGTGATAGTTTTCGTCATCGTCGGGATGCGCCGGTGCGTTTACCGTTACGGGAATGGTGATCACAGCGCTGTTCCCGCCCGGGTCCGTGGCCTTGACGGAAACCGTGGCGCTTCCCTCGGCCAACGGGGTGATCGTCAGTACCGTTCCGGACATGGCGGCCATGACGATCGATGCATCGCTCGATGCCGCCGAGTACCTCAGTGACTGCTCCTCGGGATCCCTGAAGGCCGTCGCGAAGTTTATCATCAGACGCTCCCGTTCGGCGATCAGCGTCTGAGCTTCAAAGGTCTCGACCGCCCTGGGCGGGAAATCATCCGGGGTACTCGGCTCGACGCTTTTATCGCCGCCGCATCCCATGGCCAGTAACATCAGCAGTATAGATGTCGTAACGGTTCTCATGAACTTCGCTCTCCTTTGAGAAATGTAGAAAACGAACGGGTTCGTCCCGCGGGCGCTACCAGTCCGTCGCGTCGGGTACGCCCGGGCTCGTGACGATTTCGAGCCCCGGTTCGGGCAACGCGCGGCGGGCAGGCGGCCCTCCATCGTCTGTCACGATCCAGTCGTGCAGCATACCGCGTACCTGCCCGGTGAAGCGGTCCAGCAACAGGGCCGCGGCACGGTCTCCATCGCGGTCCTGCGTCACAACGCCTTCAGGCCCTGAAAGGGTGATCTGGTGAAGCCTCGTGGGCCAGTCCGCCCGGATCGGCAGGATGAAATTGAAACCCCTGCCCTCGCTGTCTCCGAATACTTTCATATCGAAGGACAGATCGAACAGGACGCCGCCGTTCACGTTTTCTCCCGTGAGCTGGTACGGACCGGCGGCCTGAGGGACGACCGGTGGCGCGTCGACGACAAAGGCCGGTTCCAGCACGAGGTCGCCGGCTCCGTTCACATGGCCCCAGAGCAGGAGGCTCCTCGTGGCGGGGGCAGCCGATGCCAGTCTGACGTCCTTGGCCTGCCGCCAGCGCAGCGCCTTGCTGAAACTGTAGTATCCGATCCACTCCGGCTCGCAGTAGCTCATCAGGTCGGGCCGACTGGGGGAGATTAATTCCCGATCGACGAAATCGTAGCCCCATGCACCGATGGATCCGTCGCGGTTCGGGTAATTGCGATCCGGTCCGGCGGGTCCCCCGCACGGCGCATGGCGCAGAGACAGGTTATGGCCGAACTCGTGGGCGATAACCGGGCCCTGCAGCACGCTCACGCTCGAGAATTCCTTGTTGAGCCCCAGGAAGTATCCGCCCACGT
>JAJECR010000333.1 GCA_022821935.1 Candidatus Latescibacterota bacterium | reverse complement strand
GTGTGTAAGTGGGGTAGTGGGTTAGTTTGCGATGTAAGTTGTTGTTTCTACTGGTCAAAAAATTTCAAAATGAGACACTACCGTTGGAGAAAAGGACAATGCCGCGGCGCATAGCCATTGTCGGCGGCGGCATATCAGGGCTGGGGGCGGCATGGGCGCTGCATCACCACCCGGACCGATTCGATTTCCGGCTGTTTGAGGCGCAGGACCGTATTGGCGGGAATGCGATAACTGCCGATATGCCGCAGGATGACGGCAGTTCCATTCCCTTCGACATTTCCGTCACCGCCTGCATTCCGTCGGTATATCACCATATTCTGTTGTTGCTGAAGAGGTTTGGCATCGAACTGATCGATACCAGATTCAGCTACAGCGTGAAGTATCGTGACCGTGTTTACGCCCACGATTTTGACTCCGACATCCGAGAGCAACTGCAATCCGAGATTGTCAAGTTTCAACGAGTCCTGAGGCGGCTGAAGTGGTTCGGTCCGCTGAGCCGTTTCCGGTCGAAGTTTCTGAACGCCCTCAATCCGTTCAACTACATCAGTATGGGGACGGTTCTGAACCTGGCCGGTTTCTCCGGGGACTTCAGGTATAAGATACTAAAACCCATGTTCGTCAACTTCCTGATGGCGACCAATGTGTTCGATATGCCCGCATCTCTCTTTACGCGATATCTCGAATTCTTTGATATCGAAACCGCCACGCCCATGCAGACGTGGGACCAGGGAACCCGACGTATCTACGAAAACCTGTCGGCCAATTTCCGGGACAAGATCTACCTCAACCGGCCGGTCCGAAAGGTGTATCGCCAGTCGTCCGGTGTCGTGGTCGAGGACGAAGGCGGCGTGCAGGAGACGTTCGACGAGGTGATCTTCGCCTGCAACGCGAACCAGACGCTGATGATCCTCGACAACCCCACGATGCTGGAGCGCTATATTCTCTCGTCGATACGGTACGAGAGCGAACTGCACAACCATACGGTCGTGCATTCCGACGCCTCGGTCCTTCCGGACAACGCAGTGAAGCCCCTGACAACGCGGAGCAATCATATAGAGCAATACGGCGCCAGACCGGACAATTATGAAATCACCTACATCATGCACAACCAGCAGCCATGGGCCAATCGGTCTGACAAGCCTTGTCTGGTGACCTATAACCCCATCAGCGAAATCGATGGGAAGAAGATCATCGGAAAGTGGTGGTTCCAACACATTGTGCATGACGTGCGTCACGTCGCCGTGCTCGTCCCTTTGTTCCGCTTCATTCAGGGCAAGAGGCAAACCTGGCACTGTGGCGCCCATACGCTGATCAACAGCCAGGAAACCTGCTTTGTCAGCGGGCTCGCCGCTGCAACCCAGATCGGTGCGGATTATCCCTTCGGCGATACCGAGGCAAGGCGAATGTTCAACTATTACGGGGGTATCATGTATGGTTGGGGGTTCAAGAAAGCGAAGGGCTGAAGACCACGAGTGTATTGTCGCAGAGAGGGGAGGGGCACGAGATGGGTCACATGCGACCAAGCTCGCTCTTCTAATGGATGATTGCGGGTTCGAGGGGGTGCCGAAGGCCCGTCACCCGGAACTTGAACTTCTTGTTGGGGCTGGTCTTGGGTAGCGGACTCAGCTTCAACTGGTAGTCCTTGGGCACCAGTTCCAACTCCAGGTGGCGGGCGATCAGCAACAGGTTGGCCGCCATTTGCAACTCGGTCCAGCGCGATCCTCCACAGACGTGGGTGCCGACGCCAAATGGCGAATAGGCCCCGGTTTGCCTGTGTTCGTTGCGGGGCTCCGCAAATCGGTCGATATCGAACTTGTCCGGTTCCGGGAAGTACTCTTCCATGTAGTGCGTGGCGGGAAACGCGACGAGGACCGTGCTGTACGTCGGCACTTCCATGCCCTCGATCTCGAACGAGTTCATGGCCGTGCGCATGTGTACGGGGATGACCGGGTGCAGCCGCAGCACCTCCATCGCGAACCGGTGGGTCGCATCGATCGCCGACGGCGTCAGATCGTCGCCGACCGGATCGCCGTTCGAGAACAGCGCGTCCGCCTCGGCGACGATCTGTTCCCGATAGGGCGGGTTCTTGAGCAACTCGTAGATGGCGAAAGCCATCGCGCTTCCCAGGTAATGACCGGCGATGATTGTCGCGATGAACGAGAACCCGAGGTTGGTTTCGGGTAGAAACTGCGGGTCTGATTGATGCAGGTCCATCAGATCGTCGACCAGATCACGCCGCTTGCCCGCCCGCTGCGCCGGGGTGTGCGAGGCGTGGATCTGGGCGTACAGCTCCAGCACGCGGTTGCGGTAGCGGTTCATCCTTGGCGTGCGCAACATGAACTTGGGGAGGAGCTTCATGACGTGGACCAGCAACGCCCGGTATTCGAACTTGAGGAGATCATCGAGGATGTCGGAGGGCTCGATGCTGACGCCGAGGTGAGCGATCTGTTCCCCGATGAGCCGCTGGCAGGCCATTTCTCCCGGCACGACCTTCCCGATCCCCCATCCTCCGAACGAGCTTCGGCCGAGTGCGAGCAGTTCGTGCAGCCGGTCGCTCACAACCGTGCGCGAAGTGCCCGCCCGCATGGCCTTGCGCATGCGAACGTGATCGGCCCCGTCCATGCTGGCGATGGATCGCGCCGTACCCCACTCCGTCTGAAAGTCTTCCAGGTAGTCCCGCGTCCGCAGATGGAGGCGGCCTTTCTTCGAGACCCATCTGTTCGTTTCGACACCGGCGAGCACCACTATCCGGCGGCCGGGGACCTTGAGCTGAAAGACCGGTCCCAGTTCCTTACTTTTTTCAGCCAGAAACTTCGGCAGGTTTCCCGACCGAAACGATTTCGAGGAGATCATGTCCCACAGACTCACTCCCGGCAGCGGGCGGCGCCTTGCCGCCCGCATGCTTTCGGGGGGGCGATAGGAACTGCGCACGGCCGGGCCTATGGCTCGCCCGACCAGGTCCATCCCGCTGAAGAGCTCGATGCGCTCTTCAGCAAGTTCGTATTCTTCGGGGTCCATCATGGCGCGGAAGCCGCCGCAGTAGTGCACGAGGCCGATGATGGGAACGTCGCGTGGATCCGGAATCTCGCCGTCGAGCAGTGTGCGCATGATCCGGCCTTTTATCTCTTCGCCTGACCGGCCATCCACTAGGGGGTAACGACCAGTGCGAGTGACCTTGGTGGACAGGGTCCAGAACCCGTCGTCATCGGAATCAAAGATGTCCGCTTTCACGAGGCGATCAACCGCTACGTCGCTGATGTCATCCGCCCGGCGGGCGATGCGTTCAACCCAGTACTGTGGTGTATGTACCTGTTCTTCACCGGCTATCTCTACGAGCGTGGGATCCAGCAGTTCGTCTCCGGTGGGGGTCGCATCGGTCAGGGTAAGCGATGTCTGGTCGGAGTCGATGCGGTCCTCCATGGCGAGGTCCATCAGCACGGCGCCGGCGAGCGCACATGACATATTCCACTCCGGGATAGGTACGAAATAGCCCGACTCGTCGTTGTGCAGCAACAGGAGTAGTTCTTCGGCAAATCTCATATTCCGTTCTCCTCCGATTGATCCGCAGAGTCTGGCCCCTCTATCAATTCCGGGGTTGACCTGCGCGTCTCGGCCTCCAGTTCTGGATAGAACTGCCGACAATATCGACGGTATTTTCCTATGGGGCCGTCCGCCCGGCACAGCCTGGGGGTGGGCCGATACCGCTTCCGTTCCCAGATCGCCACATCCTGCAGCACATCCCGTTTTTGCTGTGAAAGCAGAATGTGATTCATCAGCCTGTGGCGCAACGTCATCGGTAGGAACCCCAGACCCGTGAGGAACCGTCGGGGCCTACGGATTTCTCGCAGTTGGCTGACCAGGACAAGGTCGATGAGGGTGCCATCAATGGGTGTCGGAAGAACCCACAATCTCGCATGCATATCAATGGTTTTCTCGTGGATTTCGACGAAGGAGTAGCCCAATCCGTAGACGTGAGCGACAGCCGAGACTTCGTACATGAGGTTCTTCACGCCCAGTATCCTGCGAACGCTTTTGAAGTCGAAGCAACTCTTCAAGTGGGGGCCGTCCACCGTTACCGAACTGACCGGATG
>JAJECR010000287.1 GCA_022821935.1 Candidatus Latescibacterota bacterium | reverse complement strand
ATACTTCGCCGTTGTGCTGGGTATCGGCGCCGCCGCGTTCCGTCGGTCAAAGCCGACGGCCGAAGACTACTTCCTCGGTGGGCGCCTTGCCAAATCGCTCGTCATGTTCATGGCCCTGTTCGGCACGAACATCACGCCCTTTCTGATCATGGGCATTTCGGGCCTGGCCTACCATCACGGTTACGGGGTATTCGGCTACACGGCGGCCATGGCGGCCCTGATCATTCCCGTAGCGTACTACGTCATCGGGTATCCGGCCTGGATCGCCTCCAGGAAACTCAAGGCCGTGACACCGGCGGAACTGCTTGCCCGAAGGCTGGACAGTCCCAACCTCGGCCGGCTGCTCTTCTTCGTCTACTTCGTGTATATGCTGCCCTACCTGTCCACCGGCGTCGCCGGCGTGGGGCTGGCCGTCGACGTGTTCACCCAGCAGGCTATCTCCTTTGAATTCGCGGCGGCGGGCATCCTGGTCATCACGCTGCTGTACACCACCACGGGCGGCATGCGTGCGACCATGTGGACCAACGTGTTCCAGGGCCTCGTCTTCGGCGTATTCCTCTACGTGTCGATCTTCGTGGTCGCGGCCGATTTCGGGGGCATCCCGGCGATCATGAAGGAGGTTGCGCGCCGGTTCCCGGAACTGGCGTACACGAAAAACACGGCGCCCTTCACGACGGGCAACTGGTTCGTGTGGGGCATGGCCATGGGACTGGTCGTCCTCGCCTTTCCTCACCTGCTGGTGCGCGTTTTCGCCGCCAAAGACGTGAAATCGCTGAAGAACTCCATCCGGTACTACCCCATTATCATGATCGGGTTGATGCTGGTGGCTACGCTCTATGGCGTTTGGGGACGTATCGAGTTTCCCGATTTCGTCGGCCGGGATTCGGACATGGTCTTCCCCATGGTGATCCGCAGCCATTTCGGTCCCATGGTCCAGGGTCTCGCCCTGGCCGGGATCCTTGCCGCGGTCATGTCCACCCTGGACGCCCAGATGCTGACCCTGTCGTCCATGCTCACCCGAGACGTGTGGTACGGGTTGTCGCAACGTCGGCAGGTGGTGCTCGGCCGGCTGTTCCTCGTCATCCTCGGCGGGATCGCCTACTATATCGTGATCCTCCGTCCGGCTTCCATATTCGCCCTGGCGCAGCTGTCCTTTTCCGGTTTCGTCACGCTGACCCCCATCTGGCTGCTCGGGCTGCACTGGAGGCGTTTTACCGCGCCGGCCGCTATCACGGCCATCATCGTCGGGAACACCGTACTCGTGGCCATGTTCTACGAATGGCTTCCCAATCCGGGCCTCATACCCGTCGCATGGAGTTTCATGGCCACTTCCGTCGTGAGCATCGCCGTATCGCTCTTCACCTCTCCGCCGCCCGAGGATGTTACCGAACCCGTGATGGGGCCTATCCGGCGGGCCATGGGAGATGGCTAATCGCGTATGACCGACCACCCGTTCGCCGGCAACAGGCATAGCGTATGAATCACCTCGGCAAGGCTCCCCTGATCTTCGGACTGCTCTTCCTCCTGGCCTTTCCCGTCATCGTGTTCCGCGGCGATGACCGCTCGGACACACTGGAGTTCTGGATCTTCGCGCAGACGCACTACGATGAGTTCAGCGCGAGGATTCCGGCGTTCGAAGCGGCGCATCCCGGCGTCAAAGTCGAACTTCGGCTGATCTCGAAACTGCACGACAAGCTTCTGGCTGCCTTCCTTTCCGGCATCGGCGGCCCCGATCTGTCAGAAGTCGAGATTTCATCGGTCGGCAGGTTCTTCAAGGGCACGAAGGAGGAAATAGGCTTCGTGGACCTGACCGACCGCATCGAGCGCGAAGGGATCACCGATGAGTTCGTCCAGGCCCGCCTCGCACCCTGGTCCCTCGACGGCCGTATATACGGTCTGCCCCGCGATGTCCATCCTGTCATGCTCCTGTACCGTCACGACGTGTACGCGGAAGCGGGGATCGATCCGGCATCCATCGAGACCTGGGATGATTTCGTCCGCGAGACGAGACCCCTCGCCCGCGACGACGACGGCGATGGGCAGCCCGACCAATACCCGATCATGCTGAGCGCTCACAAGCCCGGTCATTTCTGGCTGATGCTCCTGCAGAACGGCGGCGGCATGTTCGATGAGGACGGCGGGGTCATCATCGACAACGACATTGCCGTTTCCACCCTGGAATTCTACTGCAGCCTGCTCAACGAAGAGCAGCTGGCCATCCCCGAATTCTCCCAGGACCCGGCCAGCTACGCCGCCATGAAGGAAGGCATTATTCTGGGCGTGCTGGCACCGGACTGGTACATTAGCTTCGCACGGAGGTTCGTCCCGGAACTGGAAGGGAAATGGCAGGCCATGCCCCTGCCGGCCTGGCAGGAAGGCGAGCGCCGCACCTCGACCTGGGGCGGCACCATGATCGCGGTCACCAGACAGGCCGAGAACCCGGACCTCGCCTGGGAATTCGCCAAGTTCGCCTACATGGACGATGAGGCCCTCGCGAACCGTTACCGCAAGACCTTTATCATACCGCCGATCCGTTCGGCGTGGTCCAACCCGGTGTATAGCGAGCCCGAGGCGTACCTGGACGGGCAGGTCCTGGGCAGAAGCCTTACGGAACTCGCGCCCGACATCCCCGGATTCCACCTGAACCCCTATTGGGCCGAAGCCAACGATCTGCTGCGGCAGGCCGTGTACGAGGCGGCCAATGGGATTCGGACACCCGCCGATGCGCTGTCCCACCTGGCAGAGCAGGTCCGTGCGCTGCGGAATAACACAACAGAGACCGAATGAAGCCCCGGTACGCCCCCTACTTCTTCCTCGCGCCTTTCTTCGCGCTCTTCGGGGTCTTCATGGTCTACCCCCTGTTCGATTCGATCCGTCTTAGCACGTACAGTGTCCGGGGCATGCAGCACCAGACCTTCGTGGGCCTTGAGAACATCGAACGGCTGATCGCAGACCCGCTCTTCTGGACCGCTCTCTGGAACACGGCCTATTTCGCCGCGGGCAGCCTGCTCCTGCAACTGCCCGTGGCCCTGGCCCTCGCCCTTCTCCTCAGCAATGCCCGCCTGAAGGGCCGGAACCTGTTCCGCCTTTCCTTCTTCTCGCCAGTGCTGATCTCCGGCGTCTTCATCGCCGTGATCTTCTACCTCTTGTACGACCGGCGCTACGGCCTGGTGAACCGGGTCCTCGGTTCCGAAATCCAGTGGCTCCAGGACCCAGACCTGGTCATGCCCGCCCTCGTGCTGGCCGGCGTATGGCGGTGGGCGGGATTCAATATGGTCTACTTCCTCGCGGGGCTTCAGAGCATCCGCCAGGAGCTCTACGAGGCGGCGGCGGTGGACGGCGCGGGACCCTGGCAAAGCTTCATCCACGTGACGATCCCTGCTTTGAAGCCCGTGATCGCCTTCGTGGTCATCACCTCCATGATCGGGTCATTCCAGCTCTTCGACCTGCCCTACGTGCTCACGGAGGGCGGCCCCGGCAACGCGAGCATGACCATGGTGATGTACCTGTACAAGCACGGATTCGAATTCATCAACCTTGGCTACGCGGCGACCATCGGATGGGCCCTGGCCGTGATCATCGGGGTGATTTCCATCATCCAGGTCCGGTTATTTGGCGTATTCAGGGAAAACTGACCTCATGAGAAACCCTGTTCGCACCACCATCACCTATGTGCTCCTGATTTTGCTGACCGTCCTGGTCCTGACGCCGCTGTTCTGGGTGGTATCCGCTTCCTTCAAGCCGTCGGGCGAGATCTTCTCCTATCCGCCCACCTTTCTTCCCCAGGATCCCACGCTCGAGAACTTCACCCGGCTGTTCCAGGAAATGCCGATCGTCCAGTACGTCGTCAACAGCACCTTCCTGGCCACTTCGCACACCCTGCTGCTCCTCGCTATTGCCACCATGGGCGGGTTCGCCTTCGCCAAGTACTCGTTCCGGGGCCGCGGCGTCCTCTTCGCCATCGTCCTCGCCTCCATGATGATCCCCTTTCACCTGGTGCTGGTGCCCCTGTTCACCCTGTTGTACCAGTTCGGCTGGCTGGACACCTACCAGGGCGTGATCCTGCCCTACCTGGCATCGAGCGGATTCGGCGTGTTCCTCATGCGCCAGTTCATCCTCGGCGTGCCCTCGGACCTGCTCGATGCGGCGCGGATCGACGGCACCTCCGAATTCGGTATCTACTGGCGCGTCATCATCCCGGCCGTGAAGCCGGCCATGGGCGCCCTGAGCATCTTCGGGTTCCTTGGGGCCTGGAACGAGTTCCTATGGCCCATGATCGTCCTGCGGGACGCCGCCAAGTACACCCTGCCCCTCGGCCTGGCCAGCCTGGTGGGTGTCTACCGCCAGGAATACGGCATGCTCATGGCCGGTACGCTGCTGTCCATCCTCCCCATCATGGCCCTGTTCCTCGCGATGCAGCGGGAGTTCGTGCAGGGGATCACGCTGGGGGCGGTGAAGGAGTGAGGCGGGGAGGTCGGATTCGTGCTGCGGTGAAGGTTACCGGAGTGTCGTAAAGAGATTGACGCGGGTAATCCGGTTGCCCACTTTGTGCCATTCTTATGCCAACCTGTACAATTTAAAATGTAAACAAATCGGCAAATTGTCAGGAAAGGAGCTTTACCGAACATGACGGACCAGCGTAGTGAACGACGATATACACCGGGACGCAGCGAAGAAGAGACGGAGCGCCTGATCGAACAGTCCCGGCTCTTCGAACCGATCACGAGACGGTTTCTGAAATCGGCCGGTATCCACGACGGGATGCGGGTACTCGATATCGGAAG
>JAJECR010000344.1 GCA_022821935.1 Candidatus Latescibacterota bacterium | reverse complement strand
CTTCCGATTTATCTGTAACGCATGTCACACACCAACGGCGGCCAGATCTTCATCACGGTGGCGCCTACGCCCCACCTCAATATGGTCCATACCATCTTTGGCCAGGTCGTGGAAGGTCAGGAAGTGGCCGACGCCATTTCGGAAGTGCCCGCCAACCAGTCGCGACCCATTGAAGAGGTCAGCATCATCAAAGTGACCGTGGTCAGAGGGGAGGGCGAGTAAATTGAGGGAACTGATTCGCAACACGGTCATGACCGCCATGCTGGCGTTCCTGGTTGCCCTGGCTCCCGCAGTCCCCGCCGGTCCGGCCGATACGCCCGTTCAGTCAGGTGAGGGCGCACAGGCGGCATCCGGCGAACTGGCCGCCCAGTCCCTGGGACCCGGCACCTACGCGGTGTTCAAGACCAACATGGGCGATATCATCTGCAAGCTGTTCGACAAGCTGGCCCCAGTCACGGTCGACAACTTCATCGGTCTCGCCGAAGGCACTAAAACGTTCAGGGATCCCCGGAACGGGCAGGAGACAAAGCGCCCGTTCTACGACGGTACCCTTTTTCATCGCGTCATCTCAAACTTCATGATCCAGGGCGGCGACCCGACGGGTACGGGCCAGGGCGGACCGGGATACAATATCAAGGGCGAAATCAGGGGATCGCTGAAATTCGACCGGCCGGGCCGCCTGGCGATGGCCAACGCCGGATCTCCGGATACCGCCGGCAGCCAGTTCTTCATTACCCATGGTCCGAAATCCTACCTCAACGGGGGCTACACCATCTTCGGCCAGGTCATGAAGGGGCAGGAAGTCGTAAACGCCATCGGCCGGGTGCAGACCCGTGCCGACCGTCCCATTTTCAATGTCGTGCTTGAAAAACTGACCATTGAGCGGGTTGAATAAGCACGCGCCGAGACGGGTGCTCGCACTGGCGGGACGGGCGCTCGCACTGGCGGGACGAGCACTCGCGCTGGCGGGTACGATCGTCCTTGCACTAGTCCTCTTACCGTCCGAACTGCGGGCCTTTGAACCGCCTTCGCCCCATTTGGACGCCTTCCTGGCCGACCTGGAACAGCGCCGGCCCCAGCCTGTTCCCGAGGGTCTGCGAGCCTTCGCGGGCGACTCCACGGCCCTTCGGCTGAGTGCAGCGGACGTGGCCGACATGTTGGCCGCCGCGGAGCGGGATACGCTTACGCTGTTGCGGGTCAACGTGTTCCTGGGGCGGTGGGTCGCCGAGCGAAAAGTACCCGTCTACGCTTCCGGTGACGCAGTCGAGGAAGCCCTGTCAGAGGGTTTTTCTCTTGGCCTGACCTTTCCGCTCCGCCACGTCGCATATCTATTCTTCGTACCAGATTCCGTCGAATCAATCGACTTCCTAGTCCACATCCGCGCGCTTTATAACGAGAACTACACGTTTCGATTCGACCGGCATATCCTGAATGCAGACGTGATCGTCGACGGCGCGGAGACCTCATACGCCGACGACGACGGTCCCCGGACCGGCTACCTGGTGACGTTCGAACTGTTCGACAGCCTCGGATGGGCGCGATACACCAATGTAGAAGGACTCTCGGGAAAGAAGCGGGGCGTAGCGGGTTTTCTGCAGCGGGTTTTCTTTTTTATCCCGAAGACCCTGGACGGCCTGGAACTCCGGGAAGGGCACCTGAAGATCAAGGCTTTCGTCGACCAGACGATCGAAGATTTCGAGCGCCTCGAACGTTACCATGTAAACCGCTAGCGGTCCCGCACGTCATGTTTCCCGCTAACATCATGGCGCCCGCCATCATCATGTTTCCCGCCTTCATCATGCTGCCCGCTTTCGGCATGATTCCCACCTGCGGCATGTCCGCCTGCGGCATGGTGTCCGCCTAGTGGTATGCGCCGGGCGAACATATACCAGAAACCCACGATCAGAATACCGGCCGCGCCCGCCATAAAGGCCACCAGGCGCGCCGCCAGGGCGTCCAGCAACAGGCCCGTCCCCAGGGTCGAAATGGAGAAGGCCAGGGTGAACAGGCCATGGTCCGCGGCGAACACCCTTCCGCGGTAGTCTTCATTCACCACGAGTTGAAGCCCGAGGGAAGAATAGACCCACATCACCATGCTGCCCGCGGCGGCCAGGATGATGCACACGGCCGCCAGCCAGATGGACGGCGCCTGCGAGAACAGGATGAAGAAAGCTCCGTAGCCGACCAGGCCGATCAGGATGCCTGTCCTCAACTGGCCAAGCCGGATGGTGTCGAAGAACTTGATGAACACGGCGCCCAGCAGCGTACCCAGGCCCCTGGCCGTGTACAGGATGGCGATGCCCGTGTCGCCCGCGCGGTAGACCTGCCCGCCGAACACGGCGTAGAGCAGCACGGCGCCGCCGCCGGCGAGGCCCCAGGTCGCCTTGCCCGGCAGGTAGACCCGTGTGGGCCGGTCGCGTCCGATGTACTTCAACCCCTCGATGAAATCCGACAGGAACCGTACCGGCTGTCCCGCGCCCGCCGCGGCGGGTATGGCGACCCGGGCCACGAAGACCGCCGAAACCAGGAAGCTCAAGGCGTTCAGTTGAAAGGCGGCGGACCGGCCCAGGTGATCGGCTACCAGTCCACCGAGGGCGGAGCCGACGGCCAGCATGGCCGCCCAGGTCGTGCTGGACAGCGCGTTGGCCGCCAGCAGCGCCTTGCCCCGGGCGATGCTCGGCAGCGAGGCCGTGCGCGTGACGTCGAAGAAGGGGCCCAGGCCGGACAGCAGGGCCATGAAAAGGTACAGCATCCAGACGTCGTCCGCCGTTTCGACCAGCAGGAATCCGAGGGCCACGACGGACCGGAGGATGTCGGCAATGATCATCACCCGCTTGCGGTCGTACCGTTCGGCAACCACGCCGGCCAGCGGCGTCATCAGGAAGGGGGGCAGCATCTGGCAGATCGTGACGATGCCGAGGGCGAGGCCGGAGCCCGTGAGGGCCAGGGTAAGGCCCAGTACGGCAATGGTGTTGAACCAGTCCCCGGCGTTTGACACCACCTGCGACAGCCACACAAACCGATAGGTACGGTTCTCTCTGAGCAGCCGGGTGTATGAGAGGGCCGAACCTGTGCCTGTCGACAATGCCGCACCTGTGGGTTGGTGAACGAGGGACCGCTGTACGGCCTTCTAGTTACAGGCGGGGTGGGCGGATGTCAAGCGGGACGGACGATGGTACAAGGTCGTCCCGTCGCGGCGCTGCCGGCGCATGTCCCCCGGCGCACGCACGACAGGGCAGGCCGGTACGTCCACGTGCTTGACAAGGACGGCCGGCGCGGTTACCCTTTCTTTATATGTCTCGCCGGAACGGGCAGTTGGAAATGGAACAGGAGACGCGGGATGAGCAAGCTGAAGTCGATCATGCACAACCGGACACACGGCCACCTGGGGGAAACGCGGCGCGACTGTACCGACTGCGTCCACGTCATGCCCGGCATGCATGGAGACGAAGTAACCTGCGAGATCTACACCTTCAAGCACCAGGCCTACAATGTGCCGAGGCGGAGCTCTCTCTCTCCCTCCTTCGCGAACGACTGCGGGTTCTACCAGGCCATGACCCCGGTGCAGAAGAAGGAATCGGAGCGCAAGTTCAGGGAGTTTTACAAACGGCTGAAGTGAGTTGGGCCGGAACCATATGCGCCGTTACTCGTTCATGGACTTGAGAAAATCCATGTTCGTAGTGGTCCGCGACAGGCGTTCGGTCATCAGCTCCATGGCTTCCACGGGGCCCAGGCCGTCCAGGAATTTCCGCAGGATCTTCACCTTGCCCAGGATGTCGGGTTCCAGCAGCAGCTCCGCCTTCCGGGTGGAAGACGCGCTCAGGTCGATGGCCGGGAAGATCCACCGGTTCGCCAGCTTGCGACTGAGCTCCAGTTCCATGTTGCCCGTACCCTTGAATTCCTCGAAGATGCCTTCGTCCATGCGGCTGCCGGTCTCGATGAGCGCCGTGGCCACGATGGTCAGGCTTCCGCCTTCCTCGATGTTCCGCGCCGCGCCGAAGAAGCGCCGCGGTTTCTGCAGGGCGTTGGCGTCGATACCGCCGGACAGGATCTTGCCGCTGTGGGGC
>JAJECR010000320.1 GCA_022821935.1 Candidatus Latescibacterota bacterium | reverse complement strand
GCCGAGACAGGACCAGACCCCGGATACGCGATATCTGGCTTATGGATCGTCCATCACCCACGGCAGCACGGCCGTCCGGCCCACGGGCACGTATCCAGCCCGCGCAGCCGAGCTTCTGGGCATCGATCTGTTCAACCTGGGATTCGGCGGGGGCGCCCACATGGAAGCGGGCATGGCGGACTACATCGCGGGCCGCAGAGACTGGGACTTGGCGACGCTCGAGATGGGCATCAACGTCGTGCAATCCTTCGAGGTGGACGAGTTTCACCGGCGCGTGGAATACTTCGTGACGACCATTGCCGACGCCCATCCCGATGACTGGATCTTCTGCATTGACATCTTCCCCTGCCTCTATGATTTTATGGGCGTCGAAAAATGCGAGACCTTCCGGTCCATCGTAGCGGAACGGGTTCAGCAACTGAACCGGCCGAAGCTCGTGCATATACCGGGAGACGCCATGCTACGGTCCAACAACGGACTGACGGTGGACCTGGTGCATCCGGCGCCCGCCGGTTTCGAGGAAATGGCGCGTAACCTGGCGGATATCATCCACTCGCGAATAAAGTAGACGGGCAAACCCGGCAGGCGGGCAAGTGCGGTTGTCGGCCAAACCCGGCAGGCGGGCAAAGCACGAAGCGAATTTAAATCGACACATCATCCAGCAGGAAAAAGGGGTAACAAATGGATACTATCCGCGTAGGCGTGGTCGGTGCCGGCGCCAATACCGTGACCATGCATATACCGAAGCTCCAGGCCATCGATGGGGTGAAGATCGTCAGCGTGTGCAATCGCAGCCAGGCTTCCTCGGAGCGGGTGGCAAAGCAGTTCGGCATCCCGACCATCTACGAAACGTGGTCCGAATTGATTGAAGCGGAAGACACCGACGCCATCGTCGTCGGCACCTGGCCCTACCTCCACTGCGCCACAAGCCTGTCGGCCCTGGCAAACGGGAAGCACATTCTGTGCGAGGCGCGCATGGCCATGAACCTCGAAGAGGCCCAGCTCATGCACGACGCCGCCCAGAGCAACCCGGACCTGGTCGCCCAGATCGTGCCGTCGCCCATGACGCTGTGGGCGGACAAGACCATCCAGCGCCTGATCGCGGAAGGATACGTGGGCGACATACTCAGCGTGGAACTCCGCTCGTCCGGCAGCGACTTCATCGACCGGGACGGCCCGATGCACTGGCGGCAGAACGTCGACTACAGCGGCATGAACATCATGACCATGGGCATCTGGTACGAAGCGATGCGGCGCTGGGTAGGGGGTCCGCTCTCCGTTTTCGCCCAGGGGAAGACCTTCACGAAGATGCGCCGTGACGCCGAGACGGGTGTTATGCGCGCCGTCCGGGTGCCGGAGCATGTCGACATCGTGATGGACCTGATTTGCGGCGCGTCGGCCTATGTCAAGATCTCGACCGTACAGGGCCTGGCCAATGAGAGCGAAGCCGTGATCTACGGAAGCGAGGGCACGATCCGCATGGGCGACAGCAAGCTTTACGGCGCGCAACGCGGGGACGACGCTTTGGCCGAAATCGAAATCCGACCCGAAGACCACGGGGAATGGCGAGTAGAAGAGGAATTTGTAAACGCCATCCGCGGGCTGGAAAAGGTGTCCCACACGCCCTTCGACGTCGGGATCAAGTACATGGAATTCACCGAGGCGGTGACCCGCAGCATGTCCGAAGGCAAGGCCATAGCCCTGCCGATGTAGACGACCACGAACCTGCGAACCCGGACGCTGATGAACCTTTGCGCTGATGAACCTGCGTTCTGATGAACCCGGACGCTGATGAACCCGCGCGCAATGGCTCGATCCGAAACTGAAATCCGTCTTGTTTGAATGGGGGCAGCGCGGCTACGTTCGGGTGACGCGCTGCACGTAGGCCAGTAACGCGTCGATCATGTCTTGCGGGGCCGATTCGTTTACGACGGTGAAATCCGCCATGGCGATGGGACCGCCCTTTTCGATGTTCTCGATCTCCGCGTGGTCCCGCCTACGCGCCTCCTCCGCCGAGAGGGGCCGCATCCGGAACTGGGGGTCTTTCCGGGCGTCGTGCACCCGGTTTTCCAGGCGGCTGTAGCGGGTCTTCGGCGAGGAGACGACGGCCACCACGTGGATGCGCTCGCCGTAGGCTTCCTTCAGGATCTTCTGCTCAGACCAGGAATACATGCCGTCGATCACGACGTGACCGTACTGCAGGCCTTCCTCGATGGCGGGAAGGGAAAGCAGGGCGAAGGCGCCCATGCCGTGGTCGCGCCGCAACTGTTCCCGCATCTGCTTTTCATTCTCCGGATTGATTTCCCGGCCTTCTTCCCTGAGCCGGTCGATGGTCACCTGGCCGAAACGGATATGACGCCAACCCCGGGCGACCAGGCATTCCGCGGCCGTCGACTTGCCCGATCCGGTCATGCCCACGATGGCGACGATGAGGTGCATTTCAGATCCGGACTGTGGAAGAAATGGATGCTGGACCGGTGGATTCGGGAGCGAACCCGGCGACCCGGTCGTTGACGGAAACCGGGCCGAATATACTGATACGGCGCCGTCCTGTCAAACGGGATGTACGCGGGGTATATTGTCCTTGACGATCATCCTGCTTCCAGTATGTATTAGGTTCTTCCCTATTTCAAAGACAAGCAATCTGTAGTTCATGAAGGCATCGGAGGAGCGGCATGGCTGAACAAGTACGGGAGCGCGCCGGAAGTCGATTTCAGCTCGAGACCGAATTCGCCCGCGATCTCGGGCTGGTCGCGGCCACGACGATCATCGTCGGCGGCATCATCGGATCCGGCATATTCGGCGCGCCCGCCGGCATCGCGGCCGTGCTGGGTTCTCCCGAACTCTTCCTGCTGGTCTGGGTAATCGGCGGGCTGCTCTGCTTCTCAGGCGCCCTTTGCTTCGCCGAACTGGGCGCCATGATGCCTCGCACGGGCGGCATTATCGTATACCTCCGGGAATCCTATCCTCCTTTTGTTTCCTTTCTGTACGGCTGGACCGAAACCGCCGTGATCTGTCCCGGCGCGCTGGCCGCCGTCGCCATGATATTCTCGAGCTACCTGGGGTATTTCGTCCCGGGGGTCTCGATGGAGAACGTGCTGGTCGAAATGGGTCCGGTGCTGGTGTCGACGCAGCATCTAGCAATCTTCGCCGTACTGGGCTTGCTTGGCGCCGTGAACTACATGGGCGTGCGGTTCGGCGGCCTGATCTCAAACCTGTCTACCTTCGCCAAGGTCGCCGCCCTGCTGGGCCTGGTCATCCTGGCCGTGATTGTGGGCGGATCGGCGGAACACTTTACCCAGGCATCGGCGGCCGAACGGGAGATGAACCTCTTCGGCGCGCTTGGTTTCGCCATGGTGGGGATCCTGTTTTCCTACAACGGCTGGTACAACACGAACAACGTGGCAGGCGAGGTGAAAGATCCCCGGCGGGTGCTGCCCCTGGCCATCATCATCGGCCTGAGCCTGTGCATGCTGGTCTACCTGGCGGTGAACTGGGCCTACCTCTACGTCATGGACATCGATGAGATCGCGGCATCGGAACGCATTGCCGCCGAAGTGGCGGAACGGCTGATCGGACCGGTCGGCGGTTCGCTGACCGCGCTGGCGGTCATGGTGGCGACCTTCGGGACGCTCAACGCCAACATCATCTACATGCCGCGCATCGCCTACGGCATGGCCAGGGAACGTCTGTTCTTCAGCTGGTTCACCCGCGTGCACCCCCGGTTCCGCACGCCCTCGCGCACGATCGCGACGCTGACGATCTGGGGTATGGTCTGGAGCCTCGTCGGCAACTTCATGGAAATCGTCCTGGCCGTGATGTACGTGCTCTTCGTCTTCTATGTATTGAGCGTGGTCGCCGTGTTCATCCTTCGTCGCAAGTATCCCGACGAGCCCCGGCCATTCAAGGTGTGGGGATACCCTGTCACGCCGCTGTTCTTTATCGTCGTTTCCCTCGGATACATCGTATCGACGGTCGTATTCAGTTTCTCCGAAGCACTGCCCGGGATTATCGTCCTGCTTCTCGGCGTGCCGGTCTACCTGCTGTGGTTCCGCGGCCGTTTGGCCAGTAACTAAATTTCAGTTCCAGGAGTAGAGGAGTTTCAGATGCCAAGAATGAACGGTGGCGAGGCCCTTGTCCGGTCCCTCCATCCCAATGGCGTGGAGGTTGTTTTTGGCTTGCCGGGCGCCGGTCAATACGAAGCCATCGACGCGATCTACCAGCAGGAGGGCATGCGGTACGTCACGACCCGCAACGAGCAGGCGATCAGTTATATGGCCGACGGGTACGCCCGCGTGAGCGGCAAACCGGGCGTGGGCATCGCGGTCGAGGGCCCCGGTTTCTTCAACACCACGGCCGGACTGGCCACCGCCTTCGCCCAGTCGTCGCCCGTACTGCTGATCACGGGAGACCACCACGGCGTGTCCATCCCCGGCAGACCCAGGCACGACAGCCTGGGCGACTACGGAGCCTATTCGAAGTGGGCGGGGCGGGCTGATTCTCCCGCGGAAATCCCCGGCCTGGTCCGCGAAGCCTTCCGCCAGCTCAATACGCCCCGTAAGCGGCCGGTGATCCTGGAAGTAGGACCCGACGTTTTTCGGGCCGAGGAAGAGGTGCAGTTGCTGGAAGCCGAGTCCTTTTCTCCTGCCGCGGGCGACACAGACCAGCTTGAGCGCGCGGCCAGGCTGCTCGCCGAGGCGAAGCATCCGCTGATCTGGGTGGGCGTCGGGGCGTCGGAAGGCGCGCCGGCAGTCAGGAAAATCGCCGAGCACCTGGGCAGCCCCGTCGTCAGCAGCCGCAGCGGGAAGGGCATCCTGCCGGCCCGCCATCCGCTCTCACTGGGGATGTTCGAGTCGCGGTTCAAGCCGCTGAAGGACCGTGTGGACGCATGCGACGTGATCCTGGCCGTGGGCACGGCGACCGACATGAGTGCGCGTCTGGATGGACAGACGGTGATCAGGATCGACAACGATCCCGACGAGATCGGCCAGGACAGCGGCCATACCCACGGCATCCTGGGCGACGCCCCGTCGAGCCTGGAAGTCCTGTACAACAGCCTGACCGATCAGTCCTCACCCCGGCCCAACGTGACCGAGGATATCCAGTCGATCAATACCCACCGGTTCGGCCCCGCGGAGCAGCTCCAGCCCCAGGGCGCCTTCATGGACGCCATGCGGGCGGCCATCCCGGACGACGGGATCCTCGTGGGCGGCATGAACCAGATGGGGTATTACAGCCGGAACTACTACCATGCCCAGTCCCCCAGAGGATACCAGACTTCCTCCCACCACGGCACGCTGGGCAGCGTGTTTCCCGTCGGAATCGGACTCAAGATCGGGCAGCCCGACCGCGCGGTCGTCGTAGTCTCCGGCGACGGCGGCATCCTCTACAACCTCCAGGAACTCGCCACGGCCGTGAAGTACGGCGTAAACGTCATAACGGTGGTGTTCAACGACAACGCCTACGGTAACGTATGGCGGGCCCAGGTGGAGGAATTCAACGGCCACGTCATCGGCACCGAGCTCCACAATCCCGATTTCGTCAAGCTGGCCGAAGCCTATGGCGCGAGGGGGGTTCTGACCGAGGACGCAGCACAGTTGGAAGCCGCTGTCAGCGAAGCCGTGTCAGCGGACGCCCCGACCCTGATCGAGGTGCCTGTGGGTCCTTGGGAGAGAAGGTACTAGGCTGAAATCCCGTCCATACTTAGCGTTATCAGGCAAACTGAAAGCGCTGATTGGCGGCCGCTGGATGGATTTCCGCTCCGGGCGGGGACTAACTCCGTCACGCGGGACATTTCCAGTTCAGGTCGCATCCCGCTTCTCGCAGGATGCGCACACCCTCGTCCCAGAACTGGTCGATGTTGCCTACCCCGTGGGAGTCGTCGCCGGGAACCACGTCAATTCCCATTTTAAGGGCCTGCTCGAGTACTGGTCCGGAGATGTAAGGCTCGGGCTGGCCTTTTTTTAACGCGGCCAGATTGAAGTCCATGATCGATCCGAGGTCCCGGATCGCTTCCAGGTTGCGCACGATTCGTTTCCATATATCGGGTTTGACCAGGCGCGCCAGGTATTCAGGATCGAAGATCCGGACCAGGTCGAAGTGGCCGATCACCTCGGGCCGCAGTGTCTCGATCACTTCGTACTGGCTGTCGAAATAGGCGCAGTACAGCGCGTCCACGCCCCCGGCCGCTTG
>JAJECR010000207.1 GCA_022821935.1 Candidatus Latescibacterota bacterium | reverse complement strand
CCAATAAACGTGAAACCAAAACTTTCACCACACACGGTCCTGCTGTTCTTACGTCCGAATGTACCGTGAAGCCGACTTCCGCTTGATCTGTCGTACTGTCGAATATAACATGATACCTGGAGGAAGGCATGAGAAAGATGTGCGCATGGTACGCGTAAAGATGTGCGCATGGTATGCGTAAGGTATGCGGCCTCTTTCTTCTTGCGTACCGCCCCAGGGTTCCAGCTTACGGTTCCAGGACGAGGATCTCGCAATCACACGGATTCGGAGCCCCTTGTTATGGATTTCGATACGTACGAACTGGACGCCGCTTTCTACGACGAGATGTTCCTGCCCGACGGCGCGCCGCGCGGTCACTGCCGAACGCTATACGAATCCCTGCTCCGGCTGTCCAGTGAGGAACTCGTTCGCATGCAGGAACGGGTTACCCACTCCTTTTCCAGCGAAGGCATCACGTTTACCGTCTACGGCGACGAAGAGGCCAATGAGCGCATCATGCCCGTCGACTGCCTTCCCCGGCTCATTTCCGCGGGAGAGTGGCGGCAGCTGGAAGCCGGACTTACCCAGCGCCTGAAGGCGTTGAACCGGTTTCTGGCGGATGTCTACGGGCCTGCCCGCATCGTCTCGGACGGGGTCATTCCCGTCGACATGGTGCGGGGTTGCCCCCAATACCGCGTGGAAATGAGGGACGTGTCCGTGCCGCACGGGACCTACGTCGCGGTCTGTGGAACCGACCTGGTCCGGACGAACGAAGGATTTCACGTCCTGGAGGACAACCTGCGGGTGCCCTCCGGCGTATCCTACATGGTCGCCAACCGGAAAGTGGTCAAGACCAATCTACGCAGGCTGTACCGCACCTGCAGGGTGCGGGAGGTCGAGCACTACGGCCGTCTCCTGCGCACAACGCTGCACGAACTCGCACCCCGCGAGGTAACCGATCCGTGCGTGGTGCTCCTCACGCCTGGTGTATACAATTCGGCCTTTTACGAGCACATCTACCTGGCGCACGAAATCGGCGCAACCCTGGTTGAAGGCCGGGACCTGCTGGTCGACGGGGGATACGTGTACATGCGCACCACCGGAGGGCTGCGCCGGGTGGACGTCATCTACCGCCGCGTGGACGACGACTTTCTGGATCCACTCGTTTTTCGTCCGGACTCTCTCCTGGGCCTGCCCGGCCTGATGGGCGTATACCGGGCCGGAAACGTGACCCTGGTAAACGCGCCGGGCACGGGTGTCGCGGACGACAAGAGCGTCTACGCCTACGTGCCCGATATGATCCGCTACTACCTGGGCGAGGAACCGCTGCTCAGGAACGTGAAGACCTACATCTGCCGGCGGCCGGAAGACCTGGAGTTCACGCTGGACAACCTGCAGAACCTCGTCGTGAAGCGGGTGGGCGAGTCCGGCGGGTACGGCATGCTGGTCGGCCCCGATTCGACGCCCGGGGAGCGGGAGGCCTACGCCCGTGAAATCCGCGGTAATCCGGCGGACTTCATCGCGCAACCCGTGCTTGACCTGTCTCGCGCCCCGTGCCTGATCGACGGACGGGCAGCGGCCCGGCACGTGGACCTGCGCCCCTTCGTGCTCCATGGTCGCGAAACGCGCATCGTCCCGGGGGCGTTCTGCCGCGTCGCGTTGCGCGAGGGCAGCCTGGTCGTAAACTCCAGCCAGGGAGGCGGGGGCAAGGACATCTGGGTATTGGGGGAATGATGCTGTCGAGAAGTGCCCAGGGTCTTTACTGGATGGCCCGTTACCTCGAGCGCGCGGCACACCTGTGCCGACTGATGCAGTTGCAGGTGGAAACGCTGGTGGACCGTCCGCTCCGGGAGATCCACTTCGGATGGAACCGGGTGTACGGCAGCATGAACCATTCGCCTCCCGCCGGGACCCTGGAAGCCTTCGGCAGCGATGACTACACGCTCGCCGATTCTTACACCCTGGCAGATCACCTTACCTTCGAGCCCACGAACCCGGATTCCATCTGGAACTGCTTTGCCGGCGCCCGGGAAAACGCGCGGCAGGCCCGCAACTACATAAGTGCCGAGATGTGGCTTTCCTTGAACGTGGCCTACCTGCGCCTGCAGGGGCTCAACATCCAGGAGATTTGGAGGACGACGCCGGAATCGTTCTACGCCGGCACGGCGGAGGAAATCAACACGTTCACCGGCGTGACTGACGCGACCATGTACCGCGGCGACGGCTGGCATTTCATCCAACTCGGCCGGTACATCGAACGGGTGCAGCTTTCCGCCTCGGTGCTGTTGTCGCAAATTGACGCCAGGGAGCGGGAGGACGAATCGTTCGACGCGGACTGGGCGAATCTGCTGCATGTGTTCCACGCTTTTGACGCGTACGTGCATACCTACAGTGTCGTCGTCCAACCCGGCCAGGTACTTGACCTGATCGTGACGGACAAGATGCTGCCGGGTTCGGTCCGCCGTTCCCTCGACATGATCGGCACCGTGCTGGGCGCCATCGGTCCCGGCCCGGCGCCCCGGCCGAGTGAGGAGGCATCGGAACTGAGCGCCGCGCTGGGCGCGCTTGTGCGGGAAGGCCAAAACGACGTGATGGCCTGGCACAGGGTGCTTGGCCGGATCAACGCCGACGGCAGAGCGCTTCATCAGTGCGTCACCGATGCCTATTTCGACTACCCGCTGGGGGCGCATGCCGTTCACTGACGCCATGACAAATTCTGTCAGATACCAGATCGAACATATTACAAAGTACCGCTATGACCTCCCCGTGCGCGACTGCGCGATGTCCCTGGCGCTTAAGCCTGTCGAGGACCGCGGCCAGCACGTAGCCCGGTTTCGGGTCGAAACGGAACCGGCTGGCTCGCTCTTCCAGGTCACAGACTGTTTCGGCAACACCAGGCACCTGCTGCACCTGCACCGCGAACACCTGTTCCTGGACATCAAGGCGCGGTCCGCCGTTGACACTGTATCGTCAGAATCACCGCCGGAACGGTGCGAAGACGGAGCATGGGACGTCATCCGGGGCTGGCGGGATTCGTTTCATCACTGGGACTTTCTGGATCACAGCGGCCTGGCGCGTCCATCTTCTTCCCTCGAGCGATTCGTGCGGCGAAACCGTATGGCACCCGAGGGCGACCCGCTGGCCGCGTTGACACGGCTCTGCGGTCTGCTCTTCGATTGCTTCGAATATGTGCCGGGAAGCACTTCGATTTCTTCTACGATCGAACATATTCTGGACACCGGGCGCGGAGTATGTCAGGATTACGCCCATGTCATGATCGCCATAGCGCGTACCTGGGGCATTCCCTCCCGGTATGTATCGGGATACCTGCATGATGCGACGGCCCGGGGTGCGGCCGGCGGCGTAACAACCACGCACGCCTGGGTGGAGTGCCTGTTGCCCGGGCTCGGTTGGACGGGGTTCGACCCCACGAATTCGACCTTAGTCGACGAGCGGCACGTACGGGTGGCGGTGGGAAGGGACTACCAGGATGTTTCACCCACGCGGGGCGTGTTGCGCGGAGGGGGAGAGATCCGGATCGACGTGGAAGTGAGCATGCAGCCCGTACCAGGGGACCAAACGGACCCTGCAGATCGAATTCAAGAGGAGCCGCACCAATGAATGACGCTGCCCCCCATGACATTGACCGGGAAGCCGGCCCGCCCCCTTCACACCCTGCATCGCCGTTCCATGAACTCAACGCGGTTGATGCCCTGAAAACGTATCTGCTCGACCGCATACCCGAGTTTAAGCTCCCGGATGCCGA
>JAJECR010000057.1 GCA_022821935.1 Candidatus Latescibacterota bacterium | reverse complement strand
CTGGTGGGTGGGACCGTCCTCTCCCAGTCCCACGCTGTCGTGGGTGAAGACGTAGACCGGCGCGATGCCCATCAGGGCCGCGAGACGGATGGCTGGGCGCATGTAGTCGGAGAACACGAGGAACGTGCCGGAGTAGGGACGCAGTCCGCCGTGGAGCGCCATCCCGTTGAGCGCGGCGGCCATGGCGTGTTCACGCACCCCGAAGTGCAGGTTGCGGCCTTCATAATTTCCCGCGGCGTAGTTCGATTCGGCTTCCACCATGGTGTTGTTGGACCCGGCCAGGTCCGCCGAACCGCCCAGCAACCCGGGGATTCTCTGTGACAGGGCGTTGATGGTCACGCCGGACGCCTGCCGCGTGGCCATGGCCCCCTGGTAGGGCGCGAAGGATGGCAGGTTCTCGTCCCAGCCGGCGGGCAGTTCCCCAGCCACGGCCTGCTGAAAGGACTCCGCCAATTCGGGGAAGGCGGCCGCGTAGGCGTCGAAGGTCTGGCGCCAGGCCAGTTCCCATCCCCTGCCATAGAGGGGCATCTGCTGGAAGAACGCCTGTACTTCGTCGGGGACCAGGAACTTCGGCTCCAAAGGCCAGTCCAGGTTCTTTTTGGTCAGCTCCACTTCGTCTTCGCCGAGGGGTTCGCCGTGGGCCTTGGACGTGCCGGCCTTGTTGGGACTGCCGTATCCGATGACCGTCCGGCATATGATGATCGAGGGCCGGTCCGTCTCCTGCCGCGCCGATTCCACCGCGGCTTCCACCCGGGCAAGGTCGTTGCCGTCGATGACCCGCTGTACGTGCCATCCATAGGCGTCGAACCGCAGGCCCGTGTTTTCGGAGTTCGCCAGGTGCACATCGCTATCTATAGTGACTTGGTTGTCCAGGTAGAGGACGATCAGCCGGTCCAGGCCGAGGTGTCCCGCGAGGGAGCAGGCCTCGGAGGCGACGCCCTCCATCATGTCGCCGTCGCTGGCGATCACGTAGGTGTGGTGGTTCACGATCTCGTGGCCAGGGCGGTTGTACCGGGCCGCCAGATGGGCTTCGGCCATGGCCATGCCCACCGCCGTGGCGATACCCTGGCCCAGAGGCCCGGTGGTCGTCTCCACGCCGGGCGTCTCGCCGTACTCGGGGTGGCCGGGCGTCAGGCTTTCCCACTGCCGGAAGTTCCTGATCTCATCGAGGGACAGATCATAGCCCGTGAGGTGGAGCATGGCGTAGAGGAGCATGGACCCGTGCCCGCCGGAGAGCACGAAACGGTCCCGGTTCGGCCAGTCGGGATTCTTCGGGTTGTACCGCATGAGGCGCGTCCACAGCACGTAGGCGATGGGCGCCGCTTCCATGGGCAGTCCGGGATGGCCGCTGTTGGCCTGCTGAACAGCGTCGACGGCCAGCATGCGGATGGTGTTGATGCAGCGTTGCTCGAGATCGTTCACTGACACGGTCTGAGTCCCTTCATTTCGGTTTGTTTTTTCGAGAAGTCTGTGGTAGCTGGCCGATTTCAATCGTCATGAGTATATGGCCGCGGCAGCCGGTCGACCGCTCAAGCTCCTGGTCCGTCTGGGTATGAGCCCGATCACCGGTCCAAATGCCCGCTAAAGATACAACCCGGTCCTTCAACTGTCCATCATCATATCGTACAGGTCCTGCTGCCGGTGCATGGCTTCGCGATAGCGGTCCCCGTCCGCCGGATCCGGATCGTAGGTCTTCCCCTTGGGAGCGGCCGCGGCGGACAGGTCTTCAAGCGCACCGGAAGCCTCCAGCGCCAGCAGCGCCGCGCCGCGGCTCGAAGCCTCTGTCACGGCCGAGGCGGTGATCGGGCGTTCCAGGACGTCGGCCAGCATCTGCATCCACACGGGCGACTGCAGCAGGCCGGCGCCCGATGCGACGATCTCGCCGGAATCTCCCGCGATGGCCCGAAGCCGGCCGTAGATGTTCGCGAAACAGTAGGCCGTGGCCTCCAGGCTGGCCCGCATGACGTCCAGGGGGGTGGTATGCAGCGTCATGCCGGTGATGGCCGCCCGGGCGGAATCGTGCCAGCCCGGACTGCGCTCGCCCGCCCAGAAGGGCAGCACCGTGAGGCCGTGACTGTCCGGCGTCATGCAGGAAAGCTCCTGCTCGACGGTTTGCTCATCGCCGAGTCTGAGCGTGTCGCGCATCCAGCCGTAGACGTTACCGCCGTTGCTCAGGGCGCCTCCCATCAGGATCCTCCGGCGGTCCGAGCGGTAGCACCACAGACCTTCGGGGATCGTAAACGCTTCGGCGCGTTTCATGACCCGCATGGCGCCGGAAGTACCCACCATCAGGGCGATACGGTCTTCGTCCACGCAGCCGCTTCCGATGTTGTTGCAGGCGCCGTCGCCGATGGCGGGATACCAGGACGCGCCGGCCAGGACCGGCCAGCGGGCCGCATATGCGTCCTTCAGGCCCCGGACCGGCTGGTCCACGTCGCACAAGGGGGTCAGCTGCGCCCGTTCCACCGGAAGGGACGCGAGCGTCTCGTCGTCCCAGTCGCAACGGTGCGCGTTGAACAGCCCGGTGCCGGATGCCATGGAGATGCTACAGGCCGGGGCGCCGAACCACTTCAGGAAGAGATACTCCCCGATGGACATCCAGCGTTCCACCCGGGCGAACCGATCGGGATCGTTCCGGGCAAGCCAGCATATCTTGGCGGGAAGATAGGACGCGTGCAGCACGCACCCGGTACGCCGGTGTGTCGACACCGCGTCGAGGTGCCTTCCCAGTTCGGAGACGGCCTGCCCGGGCCGGGTATCCGCCCAGCTGATGAGCGGGGTCGCGGCGCGGTCCCCCTCCACGCCCACCACGTTGTGCCAGAAGGTGGTCATGGCCACACCGCCGATGGCGGGATGGCCGCCCGCGGCGCAGAAATCGTCGAGGACCGAACCCACCTCCTCCGCCAGGCGTTCCGCGTCGATGAAGACGCCGCCGTCGGGCGTCGTTTCCATGGCGTAGGAGTTTTGAAAGGCCGGGGAGGCGATCCGGCCCGTCCGGTCAAACAGGATCGCCCGCACGGACGACGTGCCGATGTCGATGGCCAGAACGCA
>JAJECR010000090.1 GCA_022821935.1 Candidatus Latescibacterota bacterium | reverse complement strand
ACCCGCATGTAGCCCGAGCGCACGCGGTCGGGCACGACGAGGGTGGTATCCACGGTCATCCGGACCGTCGCCGTCGGCGCGGTGAAGATCTCGTCCGCGATGATCGAGACGGGCGAAGAAGGCGCGTCCCACACGATCTCGACCTTTGCCGTGCCGTAGAGGTCCGTACCGGTGCCGGACACCTGGTCGAGCCCGACCGTACCCACGATCTCGAGTCTCGGACTGGTGAGCCGGAACCTGTCGCTCTCGTACACCGCGGTTACCAGGTTCTCCTTGTTGTCGTTCTGCCCGTTCGCCCGGGTCCACACCCGGCTTCTGCCGGTGGCGGACCGGTTGTAATCGAAGTCGCCCTGGGTGTCTCCCAGAGACGGCGCATCCTCCGACCATGCGTACGGCTGGTTCTGGCCTTCCTCGCCGCCCAAAGGAAGCGGATAGAAGGTCTCGGTGGTTCGGTAGCCCGGGATCTCCTCCCGTTCCACGAGGCCATTGGCTTCGTTGTAGCGATACCGCGTGGTGGCGGCTACGCCGTCCGTGGTCTCGGACATCGCGGTCCGCCGCACCCAGAAACTCTGTTTTTTGGCGCCGCCGTGATAGATCCTGTCGTTGAAGTGGCCCGTGGTATCCACCGCCCAGGTGTTTTCAAGCCTGCCCACCTCCCCGCCGGTTGCGGCGTATCGGATCTCCTTTTTGAGCAGCCCGCGCCACATGCGCCGCTGCGCCTTGCCCAGGTCTGTCGTAGCAGACGCCAGGCCAAGCCGGTCCACGTCCGCCTCGCTCACGTAATCGCGCCGGATCCTGCCGTAGGACGTCCCGTCCCGGTCCGCGATGCGTTCCTCTACCCAGGGATACGTCACGGCTTCGACCGGACCGCTTCCGAAACGCCAGAGATCGGCCGCGGCCGGGTAGACGTACCGGGTGGATGCGGCCGGGGTTCCCGCGTCGCCGTCGTCGTCGACCTCGCGTCGGGAGATGCGGTACGCGTAGTCGGCGTACTCCTTCGCGAGGTAGGACGAATCGGGCCGCGCATGAGCCGACGTGGTGGCCGGTTCGTAGGTAATGGCCATGGTCCGGCCCGTGGGGTACTTCACGCTCGTCAGGCGGTACTTGTACGATGGGCTATAGTCGAAATCATAGGAAGGCAAGGGCGCCGTGCCCTTGCCCTTTACCGTCACGGAAGAAAGCAGCGTCAGGTTCAGTTTCTGATGTGGAGCCAGGGAGGCAGCCGCGGCATAGGGTTCGGGCCTGACGCGGGTGCGGTCGAAGGCGAAGTCGATCGTCGTGATAGGCCGTCCGGCGCCGTCCTCGACCGATATGCTATTCAGCCGCCGCGTGGTCTCGATACCGTCCAGCGACCGGAACAGGAAGGGATGGTAGAGTTCCTGTGGGGACCGGTAGAGATTCCCGTTGGGCATGGCGGTGATCATCTCCTGCGCGGTGGGAATCCGAACCTGCCCTATGATCGAGTCCGCTGCGGCGGAGCTGGTGGCGAAGTCGTAATAACTGTTGCCGTTGGAAAACGAATTGCCGGCGAGCGGCAGGTCCTCCGATCGCTCCGGCGCAACGAAACTCACACGGCGCACCAGGTCACCGGCCGGGTTGTGAAATCGGATCTCCGCCAGATGCGACGTATGGGAGGTCTTGACCACCGTATACTCGGTGCTGGCCGATCCGATGCGCGGGTCCAGGTCGCCTGCGCTTATCCTGTTCTGGAAGCTGTTGAAGACCTGGCTTCTCTCCTGGTTGGTGCGCACGGTGGTCACCGGCTTGTCCGCCTCGTATCCGAAGTAGACCGTATTGCCCTGCGGATCCCTGATGGAGGCGAGATTCCACTGGTATACGAAGCTTCTGTTCAGCCAGCCGGAGACGATGACGGTTTCTCCCCGGAGATCAGTTTCAGATCCGAACGCCATGGCCTCGGTAGTGAGGTTGGCCCCGTATCCGTCAGCGGGGCCGAAGGTATAGACGTTTCCCGACAGGTCCGTCGCGGTCCAGGTCGACGTCAGCGATTCCTGGTCGTTCCATTTGATGTCCCAGAACTGGCGTCGCTCGACGAAGAACCGATTGGTGAGCGATGCGTTGCGGTCCCCGGATTCCTTCTGCCGGATGAGCGGGTGGTAGCCCCCGGGCAGCACCAGGGCCAGGTCGTATTCATGAGGATTGTTGGTGATCCACTCGCCCTGGCCCGGCTCCGTCGTATTGTAGCCGCCGATGACCTTGACCGCCCCCACGGCGAGGTTCCAGCCCAGGCCCGCCCATGAGGGCTGGTTGAGCGTGTAGGTGGCCCTGCCGTCCGCGATGTTCCCTCGCAGCAGCCGGTCCGGCCCCACGATGCCGCTGCTGTATTCGAGGGCCAGCGGCCAGGACAGGTCTCCGGAACCGGCCACCGTGGTCAGCGGCAGCGAGAAGGACCAGTCGCCGGTGAAGTAATCCACCCGGTCCGCCTCCAGGGTGCTTTGAAGGTGCTCGAAATCATAGGCCCCGTGGGTCAGTTGCGTGGACGTCTGTCCGGAGGCGGAAAGGGCGCCGATCATCAGAACCAGGGAGGCAAGCAGCCGCACGGCGAACTTGCCAGTCATGCTGAAATCCTTTCTTGTTGGCGATGTGTGTTGGATTGCTTCCGCCGCGGCATGGTCCCGGTCCGGAGACGGCGAGCCAACGCAGGGCACCGTCCCTTCTCTCCGGTCCTTGCCGCAGCCGGACGTGCGTGATTGTGATGCGTCGTGGGATGTGAATTTTTGTGCGTACATGTAGAGTCCCCTGCCTTTCTGTTCGATCAGAAGTAGCACGGGGACGCTAAGGTCCGCGGGGTGCGGGTCCGCTGAAGGGACGCGAGGGTATTCTGATGCGGTTTTGTGATGAGCCTGGGCGTAAAGCACAGGCGTTGTGGTGTAACGTTCCTGTTCGTTAAGTGTCGTCTATGGCGATTGATGGTATGCTCTGCCTGCTCCTCGCGGCCCCGAGAGACCGACTCTTCGAACGGTCCCTCGGGGGCTGTGGCACGCTGTCCATGCGGCTTTTATCAACGAACCGTCTCCAGCGTGGAAAGGCGCTTCTCCAGCGATTCGATGTACTGCTGCTGTGCGGCAAGTTGCCGCTCCTGCTCGTCTATGAACTTCCGCTGGGACGCCAGCGTTGTATGCTGGTCGATGGTGTAGAGCATCAGCTCCTCCACCTTCTCCAGCAACCGGGTCTGCATCCGGCCGACGCTGACACCTTCGGCCTCCATCTCGGCGCCCGGGGCGATGCCTGGAAGATGTCCGCGGGTTCGGATGTGTTCTTTCAACTCGTCCAGGGACATGAGGTCGTAGCCCTCGTCGAACACGTAGTCTGCCGGCGTGACGTCCTCTATGTGGATCTCCTCGGCCTTGATGCGTCCGTCCACGACGAGCCGTTCGTCCGGGTCGTCCACGCCGATGCCCACGTTCCCGGTAAGGCGGTAGACGTTGCCGTCGTCCGACACCGACCAGGGACTGCCCGCCGATACCGTGACGCGGAAGGTCGTGCTTGCGACGGATCCCAGGCTTACCGTTACATCCGCGTGGCCTTTCATGACCCCTTGAATCGTCAACATGTTGCCTGAGACGCTTACTGTCACTGCCGCCGTATTCAACGACGTGGCGGTGAACGCAAGCGTGCCGATCGTACCGGTGACGTAAGTGGACAGGTCCAATTCGATCTCGCAGCATACCGCGAGGGACTGCGCCGGTATGGTCCCCAGCGTCGGCGTTGACTGGTCGGGGACCGCCTTGTCGAACGCGGTTGCGAACGGGGTTGCGGCATGCGCCTTCGGTGCGATGAGCGCCGCCAGCATCGTAATGGTCAAAAATATCCTGAACATGTGCTGCTCCTTTCTGAGGTTAATGGAAACTGCGTCTCTTCGATCCACATGGGACTGCGTGCTTATGGTCATCATCATTGCGCTAACCTTTCCAGGCGTCTCTCCAACTGCCTGATACGTTGATTTTGCAGCTTGATGCGCCACTGTTGCCCGTCGATGCTATCGCCCTGGGCACGAAGCATCTCGTGCTGTTCTATGACATGAAGTGACAGTTCTTCGATCTTCTCCAGGAGCACGGTCTGCATGCGGCTGACACCGATGCCGTTGGCTTTCATCTGCGCACCGGAGGCCACCCCGGGCAGGTGACCATGATTCTGGATGTGCCGCTCCACGTCCTCCAGGGACATGAGATCGTAATCCGGCTCGAACACGTAGTCGGCGGGAACCATCGTCAGACGGTATTCCTCCGCCTTGATCTTCCCGTCCAAGACGAGCTTCTGGTCCGGACTGGAAACGCCGATCCCCACGTTGCCGGTAAGCCGGTAGACGTTCTCGCCGGAGACCATCCAGGGATTGAGACCGGGACTCTCCACACTGGGATTCTCTACCGTGACCATGAAGGACAGGCTGGCCGGAGTGCATGTATTCGTTCTGACCGTGTCGGTAACCGTCACCGTTACGGCGGCGATCTGGCCGGCCGCCACGGGATTGATCTTCAAGGTGCTGTCTTCTATGCTCAACACCGCGATCTCCGGGCTCGGTGACGTGACGGTGATCTCGACGCCGTCCAAGCCGAGGTGTTCGAAGTGCTGCGTCAGAGCGATCTGCGTTATCCCCGTACCCGCGAACAGTGTTTGATCCGGGATGGGTGCGTTCGTAATCGCGGCCGGACAGGGCGCCACGGGCGGTGATGGCTCATCCTCTACCGTGACCTTGAAGGACTGGGTGGCGGAAGCACTGTCGTCGTCGGCAGCCACGACATCGATCATCGACATTCCGGTTGCGTGCGGAGTAATCGTAAGCGATTCATCGCTTACCGCGACGATGACGGCATTGGTGTCTGACGATTCCGCCGCGAAGGTCAGCGTGTCCCCGTCCGCGTCGGAGAAGTGAGCCGACAGGTTCAGGGATGCGTCTCCGTCGGCGATAGCCATCTTTCGCGCGGGAATGGTCGCCGATACCTGGGGCGGCGAGTTGTCCACGGTCACCTCGAATTCCTGCGTTACGGACAACGCGCCGTCGCTCGCGGTGACCGTGACGTTCGAGGACATGTCCTTTACCACGGGCGTGACCGTCAG
>JAJECR010000391.1 GCA_022821935.1 Candidatus Latescibacterota bacterium | reverse complement strand
GTGACGTAGTAGTGGCCCTCCACTTCCATGCCCCAGATCTTGGTGTCCGGTATGTTGGTAGTGAACTCGAGGATCGGGGATGAGGCGGTCGGCTGCAGGCACGGACCGGTGATCCCGCCTCCGCAGATGGGGAGGCCCGGGTCCATGCTGGCGACGTTCTGGTAGTCCTGGTAGTCCTGGAAGAAACCGGCAGCGCGCACGTTCAGTCGCTGATCCAGGAACAGCCCCTTCACGCCGAGTTCGTAGTTGATGAGGGTCTCTTTCTTGATCTCGGGATTGTATCCGCTGGAGTCGTTGAAGCCGCCGGCTCGATAGCCCGTTGAAATACGCCCATAGATCATGCGGCTGTCGGTCGGCTTGTATTCCACGCCGACGTTCCAGATCAGGTCGCTCCAACTGGGGCGCGTCTCGGCGCCCAGAGTCTGGGTGGGCTTTTCGGACGTGGCGTAGTGGGCTACGACCGGGTTCGCACCGAAGTACGTCTCAAACTTCGACCACCAGATAAACTGGACTGTCCGGTACTTCGTGTCCTTGGTCTGACGCAGGCCGCCGGAGAAGGACCACACATCGCTGTAGTCATAGCTGCCGTGGGCGAAATAGGCTTCGGTTTCCGAGGCCGACTCGGTGCCGAAGTACCACATCTGGGTATGGTCGGAACCGGTCGCACACGAGAACTCCGTGCCTTCGTAATCGGCCCAGGAGCCGGCGAAGTCGCTGACACATGTGTCGTACGTGTCCGAAGTTCGCCATTCATGGGAAAAGCCGTCCGCCGAAACCGCCCAAAGATTGGTGCCCTCATGCTCGTAGTAGCCGAGTATGAAATTGAACTTCCTGTCGAAGTTCGAGAGCAGCTGGACCTCGTGAGAAGCGTCTTCCATGAAGAACGGAGAGATATTCCGCCGGTCGTCGTACACCCCATTGGGCACGGACGGCCCCGTCTGGTTGGTCAGGTCCAGGTCGCGGGAACCGAACTGGTCAGTGGTGTTATCGCCATAGGTGTACTGGAGCACCAAACCGTCGATGATTTCGATGTCGAGGTTTACAGTCCAGGCCTCTCTGGTCACATCCTTGATACCCGGACGATTCAGGTTGACCTCGTTCTTCAGCCCATCGCAGAGGTTGGCGATGACGCCGCCGCAATCCTCTACTGCGGGGGCCGGCTCCATGTACCCGTACCAGATGTTCTCCGGTGCATCGAAGGTTCCCTCACAGGTATAGGGCACGCCGTTGATCGTTCCGGTCAAAGTGCTCTCGGTGATGTTGTTGAACGCGTCGGCGGCAAAGTTCGCCGCGCCATCGCATATCCAGGGTTGATCCCTTGGTGGATCGAAGAGGCTCAGGTTCGTTCTGGGTACGCCGGTGTCCCGTGTGCGGGCATATCGCACGTTCACATCGAATCGATTCCACTCGAACCGCAACTGGGGCGAATACGACACTTCATCGGGTTGGTCGTAGTCGCCGCCCAGGCCGATGTTCTTCTGCGCTCCGTCCCCCGTGTAGACGCCCCCGGTCAGTCGAAACATCAAGGGGCCGAAGAGGGGGCCGCCAAAAGCCACGTTGTAACGCTGCGTGGCCTGGTCGGTGAACTCGCCGAGAACCTGGGCGTCCCACTCATGTGACGGTCTCTTGGTCACGAAGTTGATGGAGCCGGCAATGGAGTTCTTTCCATTGAGGGTGCCCTGGGGACCGCGCGCGACTTCCACCCGCTCAACATCGAACAGGTTGGGGGCAACGCCGGTGGTGGTCCGACTGTAGACGCCGTCCACGTAGGTCGCGACGCCCATATCCATGTGGTTCGCACCCGCCACCCTGGTGCCGATTCCGCGAATCACCGTGCCCTGGCCGGTCTGTTCTTCGCTGTACCCGAACTGCAGTCCGGGGGTGAGCGCTTCGATATCCTGTTCGTCCACAATTCCAAGCTCTTCGATCAACCTGGAGTCGAACGCAGTGATCGTCAGCGGAACGTCATTGATGTCTTCCGCGCGCCTTTCCGCGGTGACCAAGATCTCTTCTTCGACAAGGAACTCGCTTTCTTCCGACGCCGTCTCCTCTGCATCCTGTCCATAGGCGGCAGGGAAGCCAGTCATTACCAGCCCGGTCCCCACCATCAATGGCAGAACTCTTCGCCAAACTCTCCAACGCTCTTTCATCTGATTTTCCTTGCCTCCGCAGGCGGCAGATCTCTGAAACAGTCCTGAAACATATGACAGGGTCAATTCGGTGTCAATTTGGATCAATAGGAAAAATTTACCTTAAATTCAACTAGTTAAGGTATTTTTGGGAGGATATCTTCACACGGGAATCCCGGTGCAACATTACGCACATGGTCCGATACGGCGGCCACAAAAACCTCGCCGCCTGGCTCGAAAAGCAGATCGGCCAGGGTCTGCGCCTCGATCGGCACTTGCGTGCCGTGCGCAGGTTGCTAGGTGTAGAGATCCTTGATGGGCCGGGGCCCGGTCTGCCCGATCTCCTTCGCATAGGCCGCGGTGAATTTCGCTGCCCGGGCGACCTTGCGCTGTCCGTCTTCCGGGCTGTGACGGCTTTCCACCGTGCCTTGCTGCATCACGATGGCGAACCGCGCGGAGTTACGGTCGAGCACTTCCTGCGGGATCCTGCCGATGAAGTCCTCTTGCGGCTTGATGAAAGGCCGCACCATGAAGTTCGTCACGCCGACCCGCAGTCCCGGGGCCGTGCGGTTGACCGCGCCGTGCCAGGTGCCGCCGTGCCAGACGAGCAGCGAGCCCGCCTTGGCCTCGACCGGAACAGCCTGCTCATTGCCACCCTCGCCGACGATGGCTTCGCGGCCCACGGGTTGGCGGCACCACTTGTGACTGCCCGGCACGAACGCCGTAGCGCCGTTCTCCCGGTTGTAGTCGGTCAATACGTAGGTGCACTGACAGACATAGGACGTCGACGGCATCGGCGCCGGCATCGGCGAGTCCGTGTGCAGATTGAAGTTGCTGTAGTTCGGGCCCTTCATCCAGCAGCCCATGGCCGACAGGATCACGCCGTAACCGCACAGGTACGTCGCCATCGCGAGCAGCACCGGGTTCATGATCGACTCTTCGAACACCGGGTCCTCCCAGTAGATCGACTGCATCAGGTCGCCGTGGGGCGAATCGACTTCCTTGCCGGTAACGGACGGCAGTCGGCCCCTGAGTTTTCCCGGGCCCTCCCGGCGGGCCTCGGCCGTTGTCTCTACTCCCAGGTGCGCATGAGTGGAACCGGTTTCCATGTCGGGCCGCTCGCCGTTCCGGCGTTCGGCGATATCGAGTACCGCCTCGAGCATGCGCTCGCAGAGGCCGTTGGGATTTGCGATCTCGGGCGGGATCACAGTGTAGCCCTTCGCATCGAGTTCGGCGACGTAGGGTTCCAGACCCAGGTCGCGAATCTCGTTCCAGACACGCTCAAGGTTGGTGTCGTAATTGGTTGCTGCTGCCATGAGTTTCTCTCCCTTCCTGTCTTCGGAAGTCTACTCGGGCGAATTTTGCCGGGCAACG
>JAJECR010000373.1 GCA_022821935.1 Candidatus Latescibacterota bacterium | reverse complement strand
CGTAATGCAACGTATCAATCGCAAAGTCCTGCGTAACATTCATCTCCCGTTGACTTTATGCGACTTACAAGCTGCATATTTACAAAGCCCGCAGTTTCGAGGTATCTACATTTATTTGGCACAGAATAGGATGCCTAAGTCACGGAAGGATGTGAAGCGCATTGCAATAGCATCACTAGACTATATGTTACTGGATTCGCTTCTTTTCAAAATTGTCCCAGATCCAACAGGACTTTCTCTTTCTCCTGGGTACTTGCAGCAATAAACGAACGACAGTCGGCATCCGTGGCGTGAAATCCCACCATCGATCGATCTGAAACTGCAACAATACTCGGCTTCTTCCAACTGGAAGAGTCGGTCAATACCCGCGTGTTACCCGACAGGTCCGAGAAACCGATCTGCCGGTAGACTCCTTCCCCGAAAACGAAATAGATACCCTCGCCGTTGGGAGCCCACGCAGAAGTGCCGTTGATAAACTTGTCACGTGTGAGTTGGCGTACGCTCCCGCCATCTGTAGGGACAACGGCAAGATGGCAAAAATAAGGATAGTGGAGATTATTGGGATCGTAATTGAATGCGATCAGCCGTCCATCCGGTGAAGGAACCGGACGAAGGTGTTGTACTCCGCCTTTTTCGACAACGGTTACGGCATTCCCTGTCTGGAGATCCAGCACCCTTATTTCACCTTTGGGATCGGAATCAGTGCCGGTTAGCAGTGGTACGACGGCATGAAACACCAAGTAGTTCCCGGCCCAAGAGAGATCACGAATCAATTCTCCGCCGTGGTACACTGTTGTCCACCGTCGCGTATCCAATTCGAGAATTCGAATCTCGTATGCAGGCTGTAACGGACGAACCGAGTAGACTCTGGCCGAACTGTCCGGAAACCGCTTGGCTGGAATCGCTTCCAACGAAGGTTCAACTTTCACCACCGTGACAATACGATCGGCATCCGGAGACCAACATACCTGTCCGGCAAAAACCAAATCGGACGGAAATAACTCCACGACATCTTCTGTGGTCAGATGATAACAGCAAATCGTCCGATCTTGATGTTCTACCGAGGTAAAGAGGAACTGTACTCCATCCGGAGACACCTTCGGAGACCTGCCCTGTATATTCAGGCTGGTCCGTTTGCCTGTCAGGCCCTCAAGTCGTTGTAGTAGATAACTTCCATCTGAATTTCCTGTGGATACGACCAGATCCGTCGAGTCGGGTATTGCGTCAAACCCTCCAAATTTCAAAGGACTAAATCGCTTGTCGAAAACCATTTCAAGGGACAACATAAGGCCACCTTAGTTCTGTACGAAAGGAGACTCAAGAAAACTGCCTGAATCACAAATCTTAACCCGTCCGCGAAAACGGGGTAACATCACTACAAAAAGTATCCATAATCAAGGGCCACAATATGCAAAGATACACATGTAGAAAGCTGACCACAGCCGAAATCGCCGCGAAGATACCCGCGCCGAACGGTGACCGGTTCTTCGTCGCCATGGAGCGCGGCGAACTGCAGATCGAGCTTTACGTGCCCCGGGACGTGGACGACCAGACGCCGCACCGCCGGGACGAGTGCTACGTGATCGTCGAAGGGAAGGGAAAGTTTGAAATGGGCGGCGAGGTCGTGCCCTTCGAGGCCGGCGATTTCTTCTTCGTGCCCGCGGGGGTCGAGCACCGGTTCCTGGATTTCGGCGAGTCGATGAAGACGTGGGTCATCTTTTACGGACCGGACGGCGGGGAGCAGGTCTGATTTCGTGCGCGTCGTCACGCTGGCACGATCAAGCGCCGTCAGCGGTTCCGTCGCTCCGCTTTCGCGCGTCCGCACGAATCAGGCATCGCCCCTGACGCTCAGGCATCGCCGCTTTCTTCGTCCGCCCGCCCGCGCAGGGATTTAAGCCGCCTCGAGAGTTTCTGGATCTCCTCCTCGATCAGCCCGATTTCATCTCCCACGCTGATTCGACCATCCCGTTCCAGGTGCCTGCGCCTTTCCTCGGATTCCCGGTCGGCCTGGGCCTCCGACATGGAGTTGATGATGACCCCGATGAAGAGGTTCAGCATGATCATGGTGCCGAGCATGACGAAACTTACGAAGAAGACCGCGCCGAAGAAGGGCATGGCCCGGGAGGCTTCGCGCAGATGGGCCTGCGCGAAATCCGCGTAGTTCGGGTAGGCGTCGCTGCCGTACATCTGGATGTACATCACGTCCGTCCAGTCCTCCAGGGTCACCACCCGGAAGAGGGTCAGCAGCGCCGTCGAAAGGTCCTGAAAGTGTACGGGGTCGTTGCCGCGAAAGAGGTAGACGCCCAGCACGGCGTAGACGTAGAACAGCACGCCCAGCAGCAGCCCGACATACCCCAGCGACGTAACCGACTTGAGCAGCGAATTGACCAGCAACTGCAGTTTCGGCACCGCGGTCACCAGCCGCAGCGCCCGGAGCACCCGGGCCAAGCGCAGCACCGCGGCATACTGCCCTCCCGCGGGCACAAGGCAGGCCACCACGATGAGGAAGTCGAACACGTTCCACCGGTCGCCGAAATACCGGTACCAGTGGCGGCCGTGGCGCGCCATCTTAAGCGCGGCTTCCAGGACGAAGAACAACAGGACAAGCTGGTCGAGCCGTTGCAGCCACGTGCCGTACCGGGCCACGATCTCCCGCGAGGTCTCCAGACCCACCAGTACGGCGGCCGCCGTGATCACCCCGAGCACGGTGTGCTGAAAACCCTTCGCGTCTACCAGCCTTCCGATTTGCGCTATCAACGATTACCTCGCACGATTTGCGCTTTCAACGGTTACCTCGCACGGAGGATCTGGTAGTAGAAGGTGCCGGTGATTTCCAGAAACGGATGGAGGAAATCCGCGGGGAGCGGCGGGAAGGGGCTGGAGGATTCGATGGCGTTGCGGCTCGACGCTACGAGGGACTGGTAGGGGATGTCGTTGTCCCGGTAGGACAGGACCTCGAGGTCGCGCAGGGCGCCGTCGGGCATGATCTTGAAGCGTATGATGACCCGCCCGCTCACCAGGCCGAGATTGAAGGCCTCCGGGGCGAACCAGCGCCGCCTTATCCGTTCGCGCAGGATGTACAGGTAGGGCGCGTAGTCCCAGGCATAGGTGCTGAGCGAGAAATCGCCGTAATCCTTGACCGAGGTGTGGCGGTTGTCCGTACGGGGCACCCGCGGACCAGAGTTTCCGAATCCGAATCCGAACCGCCTGTGCCGTTCGTACTGGGGCTGGCGGCGCATCTGTGCCAGTTCGTTCAGATCGTCCTGGGGAATGAAAACGGGGGCATCCGGACCGGTTGGCCGGGGCGCTGAAGCCACTGCCTCCCCCTCCATCCCGCCTTCACCGCGGCCTTCCCGTCCGCCCCTGCCTCGGAACTCCGGCCGGATGATCAGGTCCGAGGTCCACAGCGGCGGGTCTTCCAGTTCCTCGAAATCCTCGATGCCGCCCTGCCGGGGCGTGAGCGGGACACCGCCGGCAAAGGGATCGTGCTGCTGCTCTTCCTCCTCGTCCGGGTCCTCCATCGTCCTGATCTCCAGGTCGCCCTCGGAATAGGCCGGTCCTTCGGGCAGTTCCGTATCCTCCAGCAGGTCCCTCGCGATAGAATTCCTGTCCGCCACGTCGGCGTCCGGATCGTCCGGCGGCTCCTCCACGCGGGCTTCTTCCGGCACGTCGACCAGAGTCGGAGGGTTCTGCATTTCCATGTAGTCCTGTTCGAGCTGCTCCAGGCGTTCGTAGGGCGCGAGGGTAAGTTCGATCATGTCCTTGTCTTCGAGCATGCCGGTGGCCAGGAGGACCAGCAGGGAGAGGCTATGGAGCAGCCCTGCGACTGCAAAGGCGATCAGGAGGTACTTGGCCGTGTTGCGGCGAAAGGAAACGGTCCGTCCCAGGAGCCGGGAATGGTGGGCGTAGTCTTTCGAGTAAATATCCATGCATGATTCTTAGGATAGGATTACAAGCGGGTGTCCCGTTCGCGATCGGGCACGCGGAACGGACCGACGCATAGTTCTATCACGCGGAGTCCCATCACGCGAAACCCCATCGGAGATTCCGCGCTCGTGCGTAGCGTGACCGGACGATTCCTTTGAGGAGAGTTTAACACGTTGTTATAAACGCAGCGAATGTCCGGGAGTTCCATTCTACCTTAGTCCCAGGCTCTGCCGAACTTCCGTCATGGTCTCCGACGTGAGCGCCCTTACCCTGTCGGCGCCCGTGGCGAGGGCGTCCCGCACGTCGTCGGGACGGCGGGTCAGGTCCTCGTACTTGTCCTGGATCGGCGACATCGCGGTTTCCATGTTGGCGCCCAGCTTCTTCTTGCAGTCGACGCAGCCGATACCCGCACTCCGGCACTCTGCATCGATGGTCGCCACCTCGTCAGGACTCGAGAAGGACTTGTGCAACGTAAAGATGTTGCAGATGTCGGGGTTGCCGGGATCTGATCTTCGCAGCCGGTTCGGATCGGTATAGGCGGTACTGAGCTTCTTCCTGACCATGTCGCTGCGGTCTTTCATCGCGATGTAGTTCCCCTGGCTCTTGCTCATCTTGCCCTGCCCGTCCAGGCCCAAGATACGCGGCGCGGGACTGTACAGCGTCTTCGCATCGGGGAACACCGGGCCGTACAGGTGGTTGAACCGCCGGGCTATTTCCCGCGTCAACTCCAGGTGCTGGGACTGGTCGTCGCCCACGGGTACGCCGTCGGCCTTGACGCCCAGGATGTCCGCTGCCTGGAGTACGGGATAGGTGAACAGGCCCGCGTTGATGTTCTGCTTGTGCTGGGCGGCCTTGTCCTTGAACTGGGTCATCCTTTCCAGGGCGCCGATCGCGGTGCAGGTGCTGAAGATCCAGGCAAGTTCCATGGTTTCGGATACATGGGACTGCACGAAGAAAGTGCAATGGTCCGGGTCCAGTCCGCAAGCGATACCCATCGTGGCGGTATCCAGGACGGCGTCCCGCATGGTGTCCGGGTCGTACTCGATGGTGATGGCGTGGTAATCCACGACGCAGTAGATACAGTCGTACCGGGGAATCAGCTTGGCCCAGTTGGCCACCGCGCCGAGGTAGTTCCCGATGTGGATATCGCCGGTGGGCTGAATGCCGCTGTACAGCCGGGTCGGTTCACCGGCCGGACTCGCCTTGCTATCATCGACCGCGCTTCCCGTATCATCTCCCGCCGCGGGACCTGTACCCGCCCCATCTTCCGGTACGGGACTTGACACTTTATGTTCATCCGCGTTCATGCCTGATCTTGCTCCTTCGTGGACCTTCGGGGTCGTTCAATGACGGCGATTCGATGCAAAAAACCGTTGTCATGATACCGAGTTGGTCGTATCTTGTTTCATCAAAAACAGACGTGTTAAAAAGCGGCGAAACACCCGCTCTGTCAAGCGAAATCATGGCGGAACCGGCGCACTCGAAGTAAAGTCGACAAGGCGTTTCCATCGATTTTCGGGCAGTTTTTTCAGCCAAAGAAAAAAACTTACCAGACTGTCGAAATCCAGGTCAAGCCGGGAGCGAGAAGTGAACCATAACGATGCATCCACATTGGACGAAAAGTACCAGTCGCTCCGGGAAGATCTGCGCGCCATGGGCAGCGTCCTGGTGGCCTTCTCCGCCGGCGTGGACAGCACGCTGCTGCTTAAGGTGGCCTCCGACGTGCTGGAGAACCGGGCCCTGGGCGTAACCGGCGTGTCCGAATCGCTGCCGGAGGAGGAGAAGAACGAGGCCGCCGAACTGGCCGAATGGATGGGCGCCCGCCACCGCTACGTGGACACGGAGGAGATCCACAACGCGGAGTACATGCAGAACAACCCGCGCAGGTGCTATTTCTGTCGGGATGAACTGTATACCCGCCTGGAGGAGATCGCCCGGGAAGAAGACGCCGCCTTTATCTGCGAAGGCAGCATCGTGGACGACATAAGCGACTTCCGTCCGGGCATGCTGGCGATCCGGGAACACGGCGTGCGCAGTCCGCTGAAAGATGCCGGGTTCTCCAAGGCCGACGTACGTGCCTTGTCAGAACGGCTTGGCCTGCCCACGGCGGACAAGCCCTCCCTGGCCTGCCTGTCATCGCGCTTTCCCTATGGCGATCCCATCACCATCGAAGCGCTCGAACAGGTCGGCCGGGCCGAAGCGTTCATCCGCGGCCTGGGTCTCCGGCAGTTCCGGGTGCGTCACCACAGGAACATGGCCCGCATCGAGACAGAGCCCGCCGACCTTGCGAAGGTCGTCGAACACCACGACGAGATCGCGGGGTATCTCAAGGAAATCGGCTACGACTACGTGACGCTGGACCTGGAAGGATACCGCACCGGCAGCATGAACGAGGTGCTGAAAAAGCGGAAAGCCGTGGGCGCGGAAGTCCGGTAGCAGCTAAGTGGAAGTCCCGTAGCAGATCCCTACGCGGAAGCCTGTAGCAGATAAGCAGATAGTGTTACGCGTCTGCCGCAAGAAGACCCGCCGCCTGAACCACGAAAGGACCGACCATGTCATCCTTCGACCCTGCCGCCTACGGATCCGCGTTCGCGGAACTGCTCAAGACGCCCCGTGTCATGCCGCTTGACCCAGGCAAGGAAAACAGCCCGGCGAAGGCCGGCCTAGAAGCCCTGGATCTGGACGAGGCTTTCGCGCCGAACAGCATCACCGACCGGATGATGGCCGAGGGCTGCCGGTCCGGCCTGTGGCTTTACCACGATTTCCTGGTCACCTCCCACACCCTCAGCCAGCAGATCACCACGCGCACGGGCGATTACTGGCACGGCATCATGCACCGCCGCGAGCCGGACTATCCCAACGGGAAATACTGGTTCGGCCGCGTCGGCGACCATGATATTTATCCCGAGTTGAGAGACGAAGCGGCGACCATCGCGTCCGGTACGGACAATCTCCCCGAAGAGGCTGCTTACCTCATGTCCCAGTCGTCCTGGGATCCCTTCGCCTTCATCGATCTGTGCGAAGGCGCCAATGCAGGCGGCGTTCCGGCCGGCGACCTCTGCCGCAGCATCCAGCAGCGGGAGTGGGAACTGCTCTTCGACTACTGCTACCGCAAGGCGATCGCGTAACGCTGAAGGCTGGGCCGGTCGTGCGAGAGCCGGTCGATCCGACTGCGCGAAGAGCCGATCGCGCGAAGAACCGGCTGCGCGAAGAGCCGATCACCCCGTCTCCCTGATCTTCCGCATCTTCTCCATCCACGCGCGGATCTTCTCTTCGCGGCCCCGGTCGGTGGGTTCGTAGTATCGATGCTCCTTGATGGATTCGGGCAGATGCTCCTGGTCCACGGCGGCCCCGTCGTAATCGTGGGCGTACTTGTATCCCTTGCCGTGACCCATTTCCTTCATCAGGCTGGTCGGCGCGTTGCGCAGGTGAAGCGGCACGGGCTCGTCGCTCGTCTGTTCCGCGTCCTGCCGCGCCTTTGAAAAAGCCGCGTAGACCGCGTTGCTCTTGGGAACGGTGGCCAGGTACACCACCGCGTGGGCGAGCATCAGGTCGCCTTCGGGCTGGCCCACAAAATGGACGGCCTGCTGGGCCGAGGTGGTCAGGGTCAGGGCAAAGGGGTCGGCCAGTCCGATGTCCTCCACTGCCATGCGGATGATCCGGCGGGCGATGTAGAGGGGATCGTCGCCGGCGATGAGCATCCGGGCCAGCCAGTAGAGCGCGCCGTCCGGATCGGAGTCCCGCACGCTCTTGTGCAGGGCCGAGATGGCGTCGAAGTGCCAGTCCCCACCCTTGTCATACTGCGGCGCGCGGTGCTGCAGCGCCTCGTCGATTTCCTTCGTCGAAAGCAGGATCCGTCCGTCTCCGCCGCGCGGCGTGGTCATGGCCGCCACTTCGAGGGTATTCAGCGCCACCCTCGCGTCGCCGCCGGCCACAGAGGCGAGATGCGCCACGGCCTCGTCG
>JAJECR010000192.1 GCA_022821935.1 Candidatus Latescibacterota bacterium | reverse complement strand
TCGGGCGTGCCGAGCATGGAGAGCATCTTCCCTTCAAGGGTGAAAGACATCACGGTATGCAGTTGGACGTCGGTCATGTAGATGATATCGTCCGCGCTGATCCAGATCGAGTGGGGCACCTTGAAGATGTCCTGGCCCCAGTCGTACAGAAAACGTCCGCCGCGATCGTAGACGACAACCGCAGGATCGGGTTCCCGGTCGATGACGTGCACGCGGTCCTGCGAATCGACGGCCATGGAAGATACCACGCCGAGGTCCCGGCCGGCGGTTCCGCCGCCCCAGCCTTCGACGCGTTCGTAGGTGTAATCTCCCGATCCGTATACCATGTTGGGGTCTCCTGATCTGCTGGGTGGAATCTCCTGGTCCTCTGGGTGGAACCGCCCGGTCCTTGAATGGGACTGCCTTTATTCTGTCCTGTATCAGCCTGGCTTCATACGATGCCGGCCCGGGCGGCGAGTACGGGTTCCCAGCAGCCTCCGGGCCGTTCCACGCCGTCCACGTCGCGCAGCGGCGGCGCGTCTTCGTTCCAGCGCAGCACCGCCACGTCCCCGCAGGCGCCGGCGCGCAGGGTGCCGGTTTCGCCTTTCAATCCGAGGACTTCCGCCGGACGGCTCGTCACCCTTGGGAAAGCGTCGCGTTCCGACATGCCGGCCGCGATCAGCTTGGACATCGTCCGGGGCAGGTCGTGCTGCGGGCTGCTCCCGACATGGCGGCTGTACTGGTCGGTGGAAATGGTATCGGGCAGGAACCCGTCGGCGATGGCGGCCTCGGCGACCTGGAAGCTGAAGGACCGCATGCCATGGCCGATATCGAAGAGGACGCCCCTTTCGCGGGCGTCGCGGACACTGGGGCGGATCCGGCCGTCCTTAACGACGCTCTCGGGAAAATCGTTGAAACAGTAGGTGACCACGTCTCCGGAACGCAGCAGCGGCAATTGGTCGTCAAGGGACCAGTCGGCGGACAGGCGCGTGCCGACCAGGAGCGGCTTGCCAGAACGTTCGGAGGCCTCCAGGGCGCGGCGCATGATCTCCCTGGGCGGGGTGGGATTGCTGGGACCCGTGTTGGCCGCGATACCCCATATGGTGTCTCCTCCCGATTCGATGGCGGAAACGCAGGCGTCCACGTCCGCAGATTCCAGGTCAGGGAAACAGCCGTCCGGATGAGATTCGCCATGAATCGAAAGGTTGATCGCCAGGATCACCCGCGTCCTGCATGCCCGGATCACCCGATCCCGGTAGGTCGGCCAGTTATCGGCGCCGGCGTCGCCCTGGGACATGACAGTCGTGACGCCCCGGGACAGGAAGTGGGTGTCAGGGTCGACGCCGTAGCGCGAGCCGCCGCGCGCGGGATGGGCGTGCAGGTCCACCAGTCCCGGCAGCGCCAGGCCGTCGGGAAACTCGAAGGTCATGGCGGCGGATCCGTCGACTTCGGGTCCCGACGCCGCTATGCGTCCGTCTTTCAAGGCCACGGCGCCCGGTCCGTCGAGGCCGGATTCCGCACAGAACACGCGTCCCGCGCGGATGAGCAGGTCGTATTCAGGTGTGGGCATGGAAACTCCAGTATTGGCGAGTCTTTTTGATCAACAAAGCACAGGGATTTTACCGGGCTACAGAGACAGAGTGATTATACCACAGCCCTGGAACAGGACCAACAAAAACCTCCTCAATCTTCCGCTTCATTGCAGACGGACTCCGACTCTGCGTTCAAGGAGAGAGAGATCCAGATTAGCGGCCATGGCGTCGGCTATCCGGTCCAGGTCTCGTGTCCACCGCTCGGTGATGTCTTCTTCCGCGGCGCTCTTCCAGTTCAGCCAGGCTTCGAGCACGGCGCAGCGGTACCGCCCGTCGTCGAACAGCCCGTGGATGAACGTGCCCATCACCCGACCGTCGTCGGAGCGTGCGCAGAAGGGGTACACTTCGGGATCCTCACTGCTCAGTCCGTGACGGATCTCGTACCCGGTAAACGGCAGGTCGGCCGGCCATCTTGACCGGGCCGCCACTGGGCGTACCCGCTTGTCCGGCAGCATTTCGGTCTCGATCGGGATCCAGGCCAGGCCTTCGGCAGCGGGCGGCCCCTCGATTCCTTCAGGATCCAGGATACGGCGCCCGAGCATCTGCGCACCGCCACAGATGCCCAGCACGCGTCCCCCGTATCGAAGGTGCCGTTCTAGCGACGGAGGCCAGCCACGCGCTCTCAGCCAGGAGAGGTCCGCGGAAGTGGACTTCGAGCCGGGCAATATCACGAGGTCCCAACCGGTCATTTCCGAAGGATCGCGCAACCAGGCGAATTCCACGTCCGGATCGATCAGGAAGGGGTCCAGATCGGTCGTGTTGCTTGCCCGCGGGTAATGTATCGCGCCGACCCGCAGTTTGTTTTCGCCCCCAGGGTTCACGGATCCCCGCGAGCGGTCCATGCCCGTATAGGGGATGTCTTCATCCGGAAGCACGAGATCCTGCAAGTAGGGCAACCAGCCGAGTACGGGCGTGCCCGAACGATTTTCAAGCCAACTGAACACGTCGCCCAACAGGGAAGCCTCACCCCGGAACCGATTGACGATCATCGCCTCCACGAGCCCGCGGTCGTGGGCCGCAAGGGCCTCCATCGTTCCGAGCAGGGCGGCGAAAACGCCTCCGCGGTCTATGTCGCCCACCAGCCAAACCGGAACGCCGGCCGCCCGGGCGAAGCCCATGTTGGCGATATCCCCCTCACGCAGGTTGGGTTCCGCTGGCGATCCCGCGCCTTCCACGACTATCCAGTCATACGAACCGCGAAGCCGGTTGAAAGCCCCCAGCACCTCGTGCATCAACGCGCTTCGGTCTTCCTTGAATCGACCGGCCATGAGCCGCCCGCGTACCTTGCCGCCCACGACGAGTTGCGCCGCGTTGTCGGCCTCGGGCTTGAGCAGGACAGGATTCATGTCCACGGTGGGTTCGATCCCGGCGGCGAAGGCCTGCAGCGCCTGGGCGCGACCAATCTCGCCGCCGGAGGGGCAGGCGCAGGACGCGTTGCTCATGTTTTGCGGTTTAAAAGGGGCGACCTGAACGCCGGAACGTGCGAGCAGCCGGCACAACCCGGCGACCAGCAGCGATTTGCCGACCCCCGACGCCGTGCCCTGGATCATCAAAGCATTCATCGGCGTGCCCATACCAGCGAATAGATCCTAAGCGAGTTGATTTCGAATGAATCCGGCGCGCGTACCCGCCACCTGCACGTATCACCACACCCGCACGTATCAGCCGCCTGCACGCCCGCCACTTACACGTACCCGCACACCTACAACTGCCCGCGCGTCGCATCGCGCATTTCCCGCATTTCGGTGTCCGATATCCCGTCGAAACGGCTGAACAGGAAGGCCTTCGCATAGTCCGGCAAGACCGCGCCGGTGACGTGGGCGGCGATCAATTCTCCCGCGGCCTGGGAACCCATGGCGCCGTAGCCGGAGAGCGCGCCGACGATATACGCGCCATCCACCGGCAACGGTCCGATCAGCGGCAGGTTGTCCGGCGCCTTGCAATAGTATCCGCCGTCCACCGCCAGTGCATCGGTCGCTTCGAAATACACGCGCATACCCGGAATCATCCGGGCGAGTCCCCTCAGGACGATCACCGGGTAGGCCGGGTCGAATTCGGGCGGGAATACTGCCTCCCGCGGCGTGACGTCATAGGTCCAGATACCCAGAAAGGTCTGTTTTCCGTCCCGGTACCGGGGACGGATGTGGAGCCCCGCGGGAAAGGGTTCGGTGAGGTAACGGGTATCGGCGCCGGCGGAAAGCTGCCGCTTTTCTTCTTCGCTCCAGATCAGTTCGATCGGGTCCGTCCAGATCATCATGGGCGCGTCAGGCGGCAGTACGCAAGCCCGGTCTTCCGCGATGATCTTGCCGTGCAACTCCATGAAGACCGGAATATCCAGTCCCAGCATCCGGCCGGCCGCCGGGACCAGGGGTCCTGCGGCAAGGACGAGATTGCCGGTTTCGATGCGCGATCCCGACGCCAGCGTTACGCCCCGGACCCGATTGTTCCGAGCGTCGACCTTCGAAATCCTGTCCTGCAGGAGCTCGCCGCCCCGGGACGCGATGCGGTCGAGCATCCACCGGCCGAGTGACGGGAGATCCAGCCAGCCGCAGCGGCGCACGTGCAGCATGGCGGCGGTATCGTCCGCCAGAAACGGAAACAGTACTTTAATCGCATCGCCGTCGAGCAGGAGATCGGCACCGGCCAGATCGGGTTCCAGTCCCTCCGGCCACGCCAGTCCCTCTGGCCGGGAAGGCACGTAGGTCCCGCCGTCGCGATGCACGCGCAGGGCGCCTCCGCCCAGGTTGGAGACCTCCTCCGCCTCTTTTTTCAGTTCCGGAATGCGGTCCCTGTTGCCGGTCAGGAATACATATCCTCTCCGGTTCATTCGGAAAACATTGCCGCTCTCCCTCGCCAGTTCCTCCATCAGGCCGATGCTCCGGTCCACAAACCGGAACATGGAAAGGTCGGGCCACCAGTTGCGATAGGCTTCGGTGCCGGCGGCGCTGGTCAGGGAGAGAGGGGGTCTTTCGTCGACGAGCACGACGTTTCGCACGCCTCGGCGAACGACGAGATGATACGCGGCGGCCACACCGGCCACGCCCGCGCCGCAGATGACGATTTCCGCCTTAGCGGGCATCACAGATCTCCTGCGGCGGCGGGCGAAAACCACGCATGCTCGACGGGGATATCTGAAACGTGCCGTGGCGCCGTGGCGCTTTCACTAATGTACTGTGTCGCGGTGCTTTGTTCAGAGTACGGGGCAGGCAGGACGCGCTCACGACTCGGCCACGGCTGGGCGCCTTTTCCAGGTCTGTGTCGCCTGTTCGAAGGCGTGGGCGAGTTGCAGGACCCCGAGTTCGTCCTCGTGCCGGCCGACGATCTGCAGCCCCACGGGCAGACCGGAGGATGTGAAACCGCAGGGTACCGAAATGGCGGGCAGGCCGGTGACGGTGACGTAATAGCACGATTTCATCCAGTCGATATAGGTCTCCATCCGCACACCGTCGATTTCCGTGGGGTAGGGTGTATGCACGTCGAAGGGCGGGACCTGGCTGACGGGAAAGACCATGAATTCATGGCGTTCCATGAACCTGCGGACCCGGTGGTACAGGGTGGTCCGGTCCACCTCGGCGCGGGCGATTTGCGGACCCGACAGGGCGAATCCGGCCTCGAGGTTCCAGATGACGGTGTCCTTGATCTGGTCGCGGTGTTTCTCGAGGAGGTCGCCGTAACCCTGGATGAAGCTCCATGCACGCAGCGTCTTGAACGCCTCGTCGGCTTCCGAGAAATCGGGCTCGCCCGGTATGACGTCCATGCCGAGGTCCTCGAATACCCCGCGCTTCGCTTCTAGGGCCGAGGTGACCTCCGGGTCGACGGGCAACCCGCCGAAATCACGGCTCCAGGCGATGGTCACGCCCCTGAAGTCACGTTCCAGCGGCAGGGCGAGCGACCTCCCGGGCTCCCGGATGGCAAGCGGCGCACGGGGGTCGGGACCCGCTATGGCGCTGAGCATGAGGGCGGCGTCCTCCACCGTCCGGGCCATGGGACCCTGAACGCTGAGCTTGCCCCAGGCGTTGACGGCCGGCCACCTTGGTACGCGCCCGGGCGCCGGGCGCAGACCCACCACGTTGCAGAAGTTGGCCGGGTTGCGCAGCGATCCGCCCATGTCGCTGCCGTCGGCGATGGGCAGCATGCCGCAGGCCAGCGCCACGGCGGCACCTCCGCTGCTGCCGCCGCAGGTTCGGGACGTGTCGTAGGGGTTGAGCGTCGCACCGAAAACCGGGTTGAAGGTCTGGGATCCTGCGCCGAACTCCGGCACGTTCGTCTTGCCGAAGGAAATCGCCCCGGCCTTCTTCAGCCGCTCCACGATCAGTTCGTCCTGGCCCGGGACGAAATCACGGAAAAGGGGTGAGCCATAAGTAGTCCGGACACCTCTGGTCAGCACCAGGTCCTTGTGGGCGATGGGCAGTCCGAAGAGGGGGCCTCGCGCTTCGTTCTTCGCGATGGCCTCGTCGGCTTTCCGGGCGCCGTCCAGCGCCTGCTCGGGATGATAGGTGACGATGGCGTTCACGGCGGGATTCACCCGGTCGACCTGGGCCAGGTGGGCTTCCATGACTTCCGTCACGGATACATCCTTGTGGCGGATCATGCGGACGAGATCGTTGGCCGTAGTGAAACACAGTTCGGATACGGGCATCGTGCGCCTTTCTTTTCTCACTTCAGGAAGGGATTACTCGGGTTTCGATCAGGACCAAACCACTTCGTGTGGGCGTCGCCTCTGCAGCGCGTCTCTTCAGAGAAGTATATCCTTCAACGCCCCGGCAAAGATCCGGCTTTCCTGCTCGTTGCCGTAGGAGACCCGGATCATGCCTTTCAGATGCCAGGATGCGTCGGCGTTGATAACGAGTATATCACGCTCGGCCAGGGCCGCGGTGACTGCCGCGGCGTCTCCCACCTCGATCAGGACGAAGGCGGCCTCGCTCCAGACATACGCCAGCCCGAGATCCGCGCAGGTCTCGTAGTAGATCGCCTTGGACGCGCTTGCCGCCCGCCGGGTCCGTTCCACGTGGTCCGGATCGTCGAGGGCGGCGCTGGCGGCGGTCATCACCATGGCGCTGGGCGACCCGCCGTGAAACTGGCGGACGCGTCGCATCATCCGGGGCTGTGCAACCGCGTAGCCCAGTCTGAAGCCCGCCAGCCCGTAACCCTTCGAGAAGGTCCGGACCAGGACGACGTTCTCATGTTCCCTGACAAGGACGTTGCCATCGGCGCACGCGTCGTCTTCCACCAGGTCGATGTAGGCCTCGTCCACCAGGACGATCACGCGCCTGGGCAGGCTTTTGACGAAGCGGGACAGGGCTTCGTGGGTCAGGATCGTGCCCGTGGGGTTGTTGGGATTGGTAATGACGGCCATGCGCGTGCGTCTGTTGACGGCCGCGGCCATGGCGTCCAGGTCGTAACCGTAAGCTGGCGTCAACGGCGTTCTCACGGCGCGGGCGCCGAACGCCTCCGCGTACCGGGTCATCAGTCCGAAGGATGGCTGAGGTTCGATCACCTCGTCTCCCTCGGCCAGAAAGGCACAGGCGATGGCGTGCATCAGGTGTTCGGAACCGTCGCCCACGCGGATCCAGGCACCGTCCGAATCCAGCCCGGGGAGCGCCAGGTTCTCATCGTGCGGGACGTCGTGGAGTTCCGCCAGCTTGCGGAAGAGGGCGATCTGGTCGGCGTCTTCGTAGCGGTTGATCCGGGCGCATCGCGCCATTACCGCTTCCACGACGGCCGGGGACGGACCGATGGGATTTTCGTTCCGGCTCAGGCGTATGACGCCGGGCGGCAGTCCGACGCTTTGATAGTTTTCGTCAGCCTCGCTCATGTCGGTTCTTCATTTCAGTCCCAGTTCTTCGAAACGCGCCGCACCTGGAAAATCCCAACCAGAATCAGTGCCACGATGATCCCGCGGGTGAGCAGCAGATAGGGGATGTCCACGGGGTCGGCGTTCCGCAGCAGGAGCAGGTCGAATCCGGCCTGGTAGGTCCACACGACCAGCAGGATCGCCAGCGAGACGGGCGTGACGTACTTGATCATGTAGTAGAATATGCGGGGAATCTTGATCGCCGCGCCTTCGGTGATCTCGTCCCAGGCCTTGTCCATGCCGAAGATCCAGGCGAAGATGATGATTTCGAGGAAAGAGAAGACGACCAGTCCCACCGTCCCGATCCAGAAATCAAATTCATCGATCACGCCGTGCTGGATGTGGAAGGCGATGAAGTTCCCAAAGATGAACAGGACGGAAATAACGAGTAGCGCGGCCTTCTTGCGCGACCATCCCATCTCGTCCTGGAGGAAGGCCATGGGCGGCTGGGTCAGGGCAACGGTCGAGGTGATCCCGGCGAAGAACAGCAGGCCGAACCAGAGCATGCCTATGAACTGTCCGAAGGGCAGCTGCTGGAAGATCAGCGGCATGGACTGGAAGCCCAGGTCGAAGGAGCCGCCCGTCGCGATCGCCTCGGTCGCGGTGACGCCGAAGAAGGCCACGGCCACCGGGATGGCGATGGAACTGCCCAGTACGACCTCGGCGAACCCGTTGCTCATGGAGGTCGTCAATCCGGTCAGGGCCACGTCCTGCCGGGCGCGGACATAACTCGCGTAACACTGCATGCTGCCGATGCCGATGCCCAGGGAGAAGAAGATCTGTCCCGCGGCCGCGAGCCATACGCTGGCTTCGGACAGGCGGCTGATGTCCGGGTTCCATATCCAGGCGAAACCGGCCATGACGCTGCGGTCCGGAAAGGCCGGGTCCGGTGTGCCCAGGGTAAACACCCGTGCGACCAGGATGATGGCGAAGACCAGCAGCATGGGCATGGCGAACTTGGCCAGAGTCTCTATGCCCCGGACCACACCGCGGGACAGTACCCAGAACACGATGCCCAGGTTGATCACGAAAAAGATGTACGCGGTGCCGAGACCGCTGAAGTGGGAACTCTCGGTGATGCCTTGGAAGCTGCTAAGGAAAGCGCCCATCTCCTCCTGAGAACTGATGCCGAAGTACTGGCCGGTCAGGGAGAAGAAGCTGTAGGCCAGGGTCCACGACTGCACGTAGGAGTAGTAGAGGGCGAAGGCGACCGGCGCCGCGATGCCCAGCACGCCGATGTACTTGGCCGCCGGATGCTTCCACAGGCGATACAGAATGCCCGGCGTGGTGCCGTGGCCGTGCTTCCCGCCGAACCTGCCGACGCTCCACTCCACCCACATCATGGGGATGCCCACGACCAGGAAGGCGACGAAATAGGGGATCATGAAAGCCCCGCCGCCGTTCGCGGCGGCCTGCACGGGGAACCGCAGGAAATTGCCCAGGCCGATGGCGTTGCCCGCCATGGCCATGATCAGGCCCATGCGGCTTTGCCAGACTTCCCTTACCTTTGTTACGGACATCAAGCACTCCTTCCGGTTTGCTGGCGGCTATTTCACTTTACCCCGGCCGGCGACGGGCCAGATCACTTCCACCTGGTCTCCCCGCACGCCGTTGAGTTCGTCGTGCAGGTTGAGGGCCATCTCCTGGTGCAGGGGAATCACCGACAGGCGCTCGCCGACCTTGAACCGGTGGGCGCAGCGGGATACGTCCACGTGACCGTGTTCCACGGACATCCCGTATATCTCCGCATCCGGATGTTCGATGATGTGGCCGTAGGGCGTGGGCGGATAGCTGGCGAAGGTCTTCATGCCGCCGTCGATGATGATGCGGTCCGGCGTCGGGGCGCTCACCACGGTAACGATCATGCGGCAGGCGCAGCGTTCGGCGTTGAGCATGCCGGAATTCCCGATGCGGCTCATCCCCTCCCAGATATAGGAACCGCTGCGGGTCTCCGTGCACCCCATGGCTTTGGAGTTTTCCTCGCCGCCGGTGCCGCCCCCGCTGATGATCTCGATGGGTATGCCCTTTTCGGTGATCCGCTCCACGGTTTCCCGCAGAAAGCCCTTTGCCTCGGGATGGCTGGGAAAGATCATGACGCCTTTGAATGTCAGGCCGCGCAGGTCCGTGATGCGTTCGGCCAGTTCGGCCGCCGCTTCGGGTGACTGCACGCCGCATCGCTTCGTGCCCGTATCCAGTTCGATGATCACGTTGACCCGGCAACCGTCCTGCAGTGCCCGGTCCGAAATGCCCCGTGCCGTGATGTCGTCATCCAAGGCCACGGTGATCTCGGTACGTCTGGCGACGCGGGTCAGGCGTTCGACCTTCCGGGCGCCCACGATGTTGTAGGGGACCAGGATGTTCTCGATGCCCGCGGCGGCCATGACTTCCGCCTCGCCGAGCTTCTGACAGCAGATGCCGATCGCGCCGGCTTCGACCTGGCGGTGGGCGATTTCCGGGATCTTGTGGCTTTTAGTATGGCATCGGAGGGCGATATCGAGATTGCGGCAGTGTTCGGCCATGGACGAGATGTTCCGCTCCATCACGTCCAGGTCGACCGTATAGGCCGGCGTGTCCAGTTCATCAATGTGCATGACTACCCGCGTATGCTATGTAGGTACATTTCTCGTTGTAACGTCTGGACCAGTATATACGACGTAGATACGTGGTCTGCGTTCCGAGTATCCTGCTGGCCGCGTCCCTGGTCAGGCGGCTAAAGACTGCCCTTGGTGGACGGTACCCCGGACACGCGGTCATCCATACCTGCGGCCTGGCGCAGTGCCCTGGCTGCAGCCTTGAAGACCGCTTCGACCTGGTGGTGGGCGTTTACGCCCGCGAGCAGGCTGACGTGCAGGGTTACGCGTCCGTGATGGACGAAAGCTCCGAAGAACTCCCGTACCATTTCAGTGCTGAAATCGCCGACCGAGGAACGCGAGAATTCGGCGTCGAATTCCAGGTGCGCCCGTCCGCTGATGTCGAAGACGGCCCGGGCCAGCGCCTCGTCCAGGGGCGCGTAGGCATGGCCGAAACGCGTAATGCCCGACCCGTCGCCGATAGCCCGGACAAAGGCCTGCCCCAGGCAGATCCCCACGTCTTCCACCGTGTGGTGATCGTCAATATGCAAGTCGCCGGTGCAGGAGAGGGCGAGGTCGAAACCCGCGTGCTTGACGAAACTGGCCAGCATGTGATCGAAAAAACCGATGCCGGTTTCGCCGGATAGTGCGCCTTCGCCGTCCAGGTTGAGGGTCAACTCGACACGGGTTTCCAGCGTTTCGCGCGTTATGCTGGCGGTGCGAGGCACGTAATCCTCATCGTCGGTGTCAAGGTACGGGTTGTTTCCAGAACAGTGGCCATCAGATCGACGTGTTACAGTAGGCCACCGCCAGGGGTTTGTCAAGGAATATGAGCGGCTTCAGACGTTCCCGGCGGCCCGTCAATCCGCAACGCATTCGAAATAGTTGTAACGTCTAGCACAAGGGATGACGCTATGCTGAAAGGACCGGGCGTTGGAGGAACCACGGCATAGCCGGGAAAGTGGGTTCGTCCAGCCGAAAATACGTGCATCCACCCCGGTGAAAGAGTGGATAAACTGATGAGTGCTAATGCACCATGTTCTAAAAGGACAGACGTCTGATGCGGAAGATCAACACCTCCGGCATATCCCGGTTTCTCCAGCGCAACCCGGCCTGGTCGCAGATCGTGTGCATTGCCGGGGTATCCCTGCTAGTCATACTCGGCCCCATCCTGCTGTATGGGCTGTTCTTCCAGCCTGAATCGGACTTGTTGCGGGTTTTGGGCAGAATCCCGTGGTGGCCGGTCGTCCTTCTCGTATTACTCGTCGCGGTCCTCAGCCTCCTGCAGGGGGCCGCCGGAGTCAGCGTGCAGAAGCGGCCGGAGGAAACACAGGCCGCTGATGTCCCCGACGAAACGCTTGATCCTCCGGTGCCGCCGCCATCCAATCCCGAGACGCCCCCTGCCTCCCGCCCGCATAATGGGAACGGCATGGGTTCCGGTCCGTTGCGTTTTACGAGATCGGGGCAGGCCGGTGACCGTAAGCGCGGCGCGCGCCTGGTTCGTTGAAACCGGGCCCTCCTCTTTCCGATTAGCCGAAGTACCAGCGTGCGGCGAGGGCAGCCACCACCACGGCCGTGGACTGGAAGGTCCGTCTTTCGCTGCGCAGGGCGGCGGCGAAGTCGTAGGGCGCCGGTTCGTCCCCCGCATACTCGGTGAGACGAGGGAAGAACCGGGGCACGGCTTCGGCGTAGGCGTCGTACGCTTCGCCGAAAGTTTTCCGCAGACTCTCCTCCTCCAGGGATACGATAAGCCCGTACTGTATCCCGAAGGCCGCCAGGAAGATCCCGAGCATGTACGGCATCCAGGCCCATGCCATGACACAGAGGCCGAGACTCAGGATGAAGTTACCCACGTAGAGGGGATTGCGTACCCGGCCATAGGGGCCGTTGGTGATGAGCGAGGGCGCCCCGACGTGGCGGGTGCGGGTCGCGGAGCCGGCGTAGCCGACCGCCCAAAGGCGAATGGATTCCCCGAGGACGACCAGCAGCCCGCCGCCCACGAAAGTCAGGACGCTCGATTCCGCCATGATCAGCACGGCGATGAGCAATGGAATAGGCGTATAGCTTCGGGCTGCGAAAACGCTGGCGCGTAGGTCCATGTCGTGATTCGTGCTACCGTTGCCCTCGTTCGATCTGATCGATCACCGCCAGAGAGACGCGCAGGGCTTCCAGGCCATCGCGGCCGGTCACCGGCGGCGGAGACCCGTCCCGCACGGCGTCGGCGAAGGAGGCGAGTTCCGCCTTCAACGGCTCGGTCCTGTCCTTCGCCGTCTTCTGGCGCAGGATGTGCCTCGTGCGGCCGTCGCCGGTGTTTATGGGAATCTTCAATCCCCGGATCCTGCCCGGTCCGGGCTCGTCGACCAGCCGGTAAATCTCGCTCTCGCCCTTCAGGAAATCGATCGAAATGTAGTGGTCGCGCTGAAAGACCCGCATCTTGCGCATCTGCTTGAGGGATACGCGGCTGGCCGTGACGTTGGCTACGCAGCCGTCGACGAACTGCAACCGGGCATTGGCGATATCCACCTGGTCTGATATCACCGCGACCCCGGTGGCGTCCACCCTTTCCAGGTCCGACCGGACCAGGCAACGGATCAAGTCGATATCGTGGATCATCAGGTCGTGGACCACGGACACGTCCGTTCCCCTTGGGTCAAAGGACGCCAGGCGGTGCGACTCGATGAACCCCGGAGATACGTCCGTTCCTTCCAGGGCCCGGAAGGCGCCGTTGAACCGTTCGATGTGTCCGACCTGAAGTACCCGTCGATGGAACTCCGACAGTTCGACGAGGCGTTCGGCTTCTTCGACGGTCGCGGCGATCGGTTTTTCCACGAAGGTATGCAGACCCTTGGACAGCGTGTATGAAGCCACCTCGCAGTGGGCGGTGGTGGGCACGACCACGGTGACGGCGTCGGCGTCCCCTGCGAGTTCGGACAGGCCGCCGTAGGCACTAGTGCGGTAGCGATGGGCAATCTCCTCGGCCCGCTCGCCGCGAATGTCATACACGCCGCTGAGATGTATACCCGGCAGGTCCGCCAGCACCCGTGCATGAGCTTCGCCCAGCCGGCCTACACCGATTACGGCCGTTCGCAATGGGTCCAAATCTGGGGCCTCCTCGCATACGGGCACAACGTAGCGTTACTTCTCGAAAAATACATGGATACCGCTATCCCCCGGAAACCTGTCGTCCGGCCGGTACCGCCGCGCCAACCTGGTTGACCGGCTCTTCATTCCAGCCGACGACAGAAATGTAGACGCCGCCGCCGTGTACGGTCAACCCCTTTGAAACACAGGGCGCTGGACACAAACCACTACTTGAAGTTGACAGGCATCGGGCAAATGTGTTGATTCCTGTCACGTAAATACGCGAAGTCCAACCTCAGAGAAGTCCCCGATGCCCCTGTCGCAACGCCTCCACGCCTCATCACCCATCGCCGGTTACGGTCTCGCGCTCTGTTCCGCCCTGTTCATTTTCCTCAGCATACCCAAGGTCGACTGGTGGCCCCTGGCCTGGATCGCCTTTGTGCCGGTCATGATTGCGCTGCACGACGCGGGCCGTTCCGGCTCCTTGACAAGGGTGGTTTTGATCGCCCTGGCTTTCGCGTTCGTGTCAGGCGTCGCCAAGGTATACTGGATCATGGAGACCGTCATGAATTACGGCGGTCTGAACCTCGCGCTGGGGCTGGTCAGCATGGCGGGCGTGGCTGCGGTGGTGGGCCTGTACGCCTTCTTGTTCGGGATACTCGTGGCCCGGACCAGCTGGAAATCACCCCTGTTCCCCTTGTTCGCGGCCGCGCTCTGGACTGCCCTCGAGTACATACAGACCTACCTGTTTACGGGGTTCCCGTGGGAACTGCTGGGTTACTCCCAGCACCAGGCCCTGCCCGTCATACAGATCGCGCAATATACGGGCGTGTACGGTGTCAGCTTCCTGGTCATGCTGCTGAACGCGACCATGGCCATGGTCTTCATTGCACTGCGCGAGAGGACCTCTTGGCGGGCGCCCGTATTCGCCATGTCGCTGTCCTGTTTCGCCCTGATCAGCACGACGGGGTACGGCTGGTGGTCGATTTCGCAGGCCCGTATCCTGGAGCGTATGACGCCGCCGGTAAAGGTGGCTGTCGTCCAGGGAAGCAAGGAACAGGGCGAAAAGTGGTCCGAGTCGCTCTACCAGCGGACCGTGGACGTATACCGGGACCTGACCCGATCGGTGTTGCCGCAGGATCCCGAATTCATCGTGTTTCCCGAGACGGCGATGACGTTCTGGCTGGAGAGTCCTGTGTTCGAGGAATACACCGAACAGGTTCACGCGTTGACCGAAGAAGCGGGGGTGCCGGTGCTCACCGGCGCGCTGGGCTACCGGCCAGGCGAGACCGGCACCTACAACAGCGCCTTTCTGCTGCTGCCTGAACGGGGCATCGTGAGTTCCTACAGCAAGATGCACCTGGTGCCCTTCGGCGAGTACCTGCCGTTTCCAAGCCTGTTCTCCTTTCTGTCCGGGCTGACCGGCGCGATCGGCGACCTCACGCCCGGGGACGAACTGACCGTGATGCCGCTCACCGGCTACGACATGCACATCGGCACGGTCATCTGCTACGAATCCATCTTCCCGGACCTGGTCCGGCGGTTTCCCCTGGACGGCGCGAACGTGCTGGTGGTCATGACCAATGACGCCTGGTTCGGGACGACTTCCGCGCCCGCCCAGCACTTCTCCATGGCGGTGCTGCGCGCCGTGGAAAACGGCACCCCGATCATCCGCGCGGCGAATACCGGCATTTCCGGGTTCATCTCCTCCACCGGCGCCGTCTACGGCACTACGCCGATGATGGTCGCCACGACCACCGTCGCGAACGTACATCCCAACCGGAATGGACCGACGTTCTACACCCGATATGGGGACGTGTTCGCCCTGTTCTGCTGCGTGCTGGCCGTCGTCGCGGCGGCCCTGGCGGGCAGCATTACCTCACGTTTCCGCGGAAGCGCATCTTCCTGATCACCCCCGCGGATGGTAACGGGTATACATGTCCCTGAGGTATTCGCGGTCCACGTGGGTGTAGATCTGCGTCGTGGCGATGTCCACGTGCCCCAGCATTTCCTGGACGGCCCGGAGGTCGGCGCCGCCTTCCAGGAGGTGGGTGGCGAAGGAGTGGCGCATCGTGTGGGGACTGACCTTCTTTTCGATGCCGGCCAGTTCCACGTAGGTGTCCAGGATCTTCCACAGTCCCATGCGGGACAGCCTGCGACCCCGGGCGTTCAGGAAGAGAATCTCCCCGCTGTCCGGCGAGGCGAGGACCGGCCGCACCTTGTGCAGGTAGTTCCTGATCACGTTGATTGCCTGCCGGCCCACCGGTACGAGGCGCTCCTTACCGCCCTTCCCGAATATGCGCGCCAGACCCGAATCGAAGAGCAGATCGGGACGCCGGAAGTCCAGGAGTTCGGATGCGCGCAGGCCGGTGGCATACATGAATTCGAGGATCGCCCGGTCGCGCAGACCCAGCGAAGTCGTATGATCCGGCAGTTCCATCAGCGCCGTGATCTCCTGGCGGCTCAGGACGACCGGCAGGCGGCGCGGCTGCTTGGGTACACTGACGTGTTCGGTCGGATCCGCCGTGGCCAGTCCTTCGCCGATGAGGAAACGGTGGAAGATCCGCACAGCCGATACGTGCCGCGCGATGCTGGAAGGGGCGAGCCCGCGGCGGCGCAGGGAAGCGATGAATCCCTGGACGTCCTGCCGGGTCGCGTCGGAAAAGGAAGAAACACCCCGCCTGTCCAGGTGGCCACGGTAGGACGTCAGGTCGCGCCGGTACGCCTCGTAGCTGTTCGGTGACAGCCCCCGCTCGATGAGCAGATGGGTGAGGAAATCGTCCAGTTCGTTCATGACGCGCCGGTCCTTCCGCGGCTGGGCGGGGAACGGTCTTACGCGGCTGCGCACTCCGCCCGCGCCCGGTCCACGTGCGCCTTCATGTAAGCGATCGAGTAGGCGTAGCCGATCCGGCCGTCTCCCGCCATCTCGGGGATGTGATCCGGGATCATGACCCCATAGAAGCCGGTTTCCTCCAGCACCCGCGCGGCCTGGTACATGTCGAAGTAACCGTTATCGATGAAGGTCTCCACGAAATGGGGCAGGGGCTGGTCCACGTTCCGGTAGTGGACCTTGAAGACCTTGCCCTGCTTGCCGAAGTGACGCAGCGATTCCTCCACGCCCTTGCCCATCAGAGATCCGCCTTCGAGCCAGCAGCCGATACAGAAGCAGAGCCCCACGTTCGGACTGTCGGCGATTTCCATGGCGCGGTAGTATCCTTCGAAACTGCTGAAAATGCAACGCGGAATGCCGCCGAGTTCCGGCTGGGGCGGATCGTCGGGATGAATGCCGATCCGGACGCCCGCTTCCTCGGCGACGGGCGAGACTTCCCCGATGAAATGGGCGAAATTGTCCCAGATCTCGTCCTTGCTGTACGCCCGCCCATGGGTCAGTGGCATCCTGAACAGCCGCCCGCCCCAGTGACCTTCCTCTGCACTGGCGAGGTCGAATCCCCGGGCCGGCGCGCCGCCGCGGGTGGTCTCCCGCTCCGTGCTCCAGATCCCGTTCCCCATGTGGGCGTAAGTCGTATAGGGAATGCCCGCCCTGCCGAGGTCGCGTATGTATCGCTTGTACTGCTCCACCTTCGCATCCCGGTTCGGCAGATTGAGCACGATCGCGTCCTGGTTATGCACGTCGCTGTTCCCGAAACCGTAGATCTTGATACCGGCTTCCTCGTAGATTTCCCGGCGGCTCATGAAATAGTCGTAGTTGGCATGTTCGCCGTCCGTCCAGAGACAGACGTACTCAATGCCCAGTTGTTGGGCGAACTCCAGGTCCTCTCGTGTCGGTTCGGGGGACATCTGCCCCGCGACCTTGATACCGGGTTCGATTTCCATCAGCGCCATGGCGCACTCCTTCGGTTGTTTGTAGCGGGTATAGCCTCGGTGAGGACCATAGCCGCGGTGGGAACTGTAGTCGCGACGGGCTGCATTGAAGGTTCTGTCCGCACAGACTGCCGTGCGAACGAGTCCTGCCTGCCAGGCCTGCTAAACGAATGGTGATCAAAGTTCCGTGACGGAATTGAACTTCTGGGGTATTATATTCGACGCCCGGCCCATTGTGCAACGATTTATCGAAAACGTGGGGAACCGTTCATGCGAACACTTCGCCTATCCGTTCCGGCCTTCGTCCTTTTTCTATCCTCCCTGGTCCACGCCCAGGGCGTGACCACGGCGACGCTCAGCGGACAGGTCCTGGACGATACCGGGCGCCCGCTCCCGAACGCCACCGTGATCGCCCTGCACGGACCCACGGGGGTCTCCTCCGGCGTATTCTCCCGTGATGACGGAAGGTACAACATCGCAGGACTCAGGACCGGCGGGCCCTACGAGATCAGGGTGAGCTACATCGGCTACCGCACCGCCGTCCGGCAGGGCGTTTCGCTCACCATGGGACAACACCTGCGTACCGAATTCCGGCTGCGCAGGGACGTCATTGAGGCCGGGGAAATCACTGTCACGGCCCACAGGGACGAGGTGCTCAATGCGTCGAACACCGGTACCGAGACCCACGTTTCGTCGACCGAGATCGCCCGGCTGCCCTCTATCGCGCGGAGTATACAGGACTACACGCGGCTGGCGCCCGAAGCGGCGGCGAAGGCGGGCGGTCAGAGCATCGCGGGCAAGAACAACCGCCTGAACAACTTCCAGGTGGACGGCGCTGTTCTGAACGACGCCTTCGGCCTCACGGGCGAGGGCCTGCCCACGGGACAGGTGAACGCCCAGCCGATCAGCCTGGACGCCATCGAGGAGTTCCAGGTGCAGGTCGCGCCATTTGACGTCCGTTCCGGGGGTTTCGCCGGCGGGCTCATCAACGCGGTGACCCGCAGCGGAACGAACCGGTACCTGGGTTCCCTGTACTGGTTCGGCCGCAACGAATCCCTGGTGGGCGACCTGGACGGAGACGAATTCGGGGATTTCACCGACTACCAGCTCGGATTCAGACTCGGCGGTCCGGTGGCCAGGAACCGGGCCTTCTTCTTCATCAACGGAGAACTGCGGAGGCGTTCGAGTCCTTCTAGCGCGGGACCGGCGGATTCGGGGCTGCCCATCCGTTTCGGGGCGGGATCAGCGGACCTGCAGCGTATCGTGGACATCGCCCGCGAAAAGTACGGCTACGACGCCGGGGGATTCGACCCATTCTCGCAGGATACGCGGAACGAGAAGTTCTTCGGGCGGCTGGACGTCAACCTGTCGCCCGGGCACAGGCTCACACTGCGCCATAACTACGTAACCGGAGACCGGGACGACGGGCTGGGCCGCGGCCGCACCCTCTTCACCCTTACCAGCAACCAGTTCAAACGCGACAACGTCACCCAGTCTTCGGTCGTGCAGCTCAACAGCACCTTCTCCGCCAGCCTCGCCAATGAAGCGCGGTTATCCTACAGCCGCGTACGCGACCGCCGGTCGCCGCTTTCCGCTTCCTTCCCCCAGGTCAGTATAGACCTCGAGGAGCCGGGCGGCGCGTTCCTTGGAGAGGTCCGTCTCGGCGTGGAGCGGTTTTCCCAGGCCAACACCCTGGACCAGGACACCTTCGAATTCACCAATGATCTCCACCTTTTCAAGGCGGACCACACCATTACGATCGGCACGCACAACGAGTTCATCTCCTTCGACAACCTGTTCATCCAGGACTACTACGGCGCCTATGAGTTCGACAGCATCGAGGATTTTGAACAAGGCACGCCGGCCCGCTACCTCCTGAGTCTCTCCAGAGTACCCGGCGTCGAACAGCCCCGCGCGGCGTGGGATTACGCCCAGATGGGGTTCTACGCCCAGGACAATTGGCGGATCAGTCCGCGGCTCAGCCTGAACTTCGGATTGCGAGCCGACGTGCCGGTCCTGCCGGACAAGCCCCTGGCCAACGACCGTTTCGCCCGCCAGTTCGCCGGCCACCGGACGGACCGGACTCCGGGCGGACAAATCCTCTGGTCTCCCCGCTTCGGTTTCAATCTCGACGCCGGAGGAGATCGATCGACGCAGGTACGCGGCGGCGCCGGCGTCTTCGCGGGGCTGCCTCCGGCCGTCTGGCTCTCCAACGCCTACAGCAACACCGGGGTGGACTTCGCGCGCATCGACCTTGCGACCTTCCGGGACCAGGACGTCCCGGCGTTCGTTGCGGACCCCTTCTCGCAACCGCTTCCAATGGGTGCCAGTCTCACCACGCCCCAGACCACGGAAGTGAACGTCATCGATCCGGATTTCAGGCTGCCCCGGGTCTTCCGTGCCAACCTCGCCCTCGACCGCCGGCTGCCCCTGGACCTGGTCGGCACCGTGGAAGTCCTGCTGGCCCGGAACCTGGACGAGGTCCGTTTCCGCAACCTCAACATCGGGAACGACGGCCATTCGACGGGTACGACCCCGGACGGACGGCCCGACTACGGCGGCAGGAAGGTCAGCGGGGATTTCACCAACGTCATCCTCCTGGAGAACACGGACAAGGGCCGCCAGTTCAACCTGACGCTGCGGCTGCGCAAGGGAGAGAACACTTCTTTTCTGCCCGGGCTCTTCGGCAGCGTCGCCTACGTATTCCAGGACGCCGAGGACATCAACAGCGGGAGGTCCAGCCGCGCCATCTCCAACTGGCAGTACAACGAGACCGACGACCCCAACGGCGAGACGACCGCCACGTCCGATTTCGAGGTCCGGCACCGGATCCTGGCCAGCGGGTCGTGGAAGTTCGAGTTCGAACGGGGACTCGCCACGACCGTATCCGTTTTCTACGAAGGCAGCGCGGGCGATCCGTATAGCTACATGTACGCCGACGACGTGAACGGCGACGGGATCCGGGGCAACGACCTCGCCTACGTCCCGGCAGGCAGGAGCGAGGTGAGCGCGGAGGTCACCGACGACGAGTGGCAGGCTATCGACGTCTTCATCGGATCCGATCCCACGCTGAACGCGGCCCGGGGCGGCATCGTCCGGCGCAACGCGACCCGGTCGCCGTGGCGGAACCGGCTGGACCTGCGCCTGATCCAGCAACTGCCGTCGATACGTAACCACCGTTTCGAACTGACGCTGGACGTCCTGAACCTGGCCAACCTGATCAACAGCGATTGGGGCCAGAGCCGCTTCGTGCGATTCGACGCCGTGGGCCTGTTCAATTTCGACGGGTATGACGAGCAGGGCAGGCCGGACATGGACCTCCGGGTCCGGGACGCCAACGAAGACGGGAAAGTCGAGCGCGAGGACGTGTTTCAGACCACCAACCTCTCCTCCCGCTGGCAGGTGCAGATGGGTGTGCGGTATACGTTTTGATGGGGAGTGTTTTGAACGGGAGTGTTTGAAGGAGCAAGCGTTTCGATCCCGGGCGATCGGCATCCGATTAGGGCTATCCGCTCAACCTGAATGATTGCGGTTGACGGGTTACCGCGTCCCGTTATATTAAACCGTCCATTTTCAGATCAACCATTTCTAGACCAACTATTTCCAGACCAAAACGCCTGTAAGTTGGGTAGAGGCGTCAACCGAAGACGGGAGGCTTACGTGAAACTGGCATTCTACAATGATTACACCCTGGGCGTCATCGAGAACGACGCGATCATCGACGTTTCAGCCGCGGTGTCGGATACCGGATCGTCCGGTCCACAGGCTCAGATCGAAGCGGTCATCGCCGGCTGGGATACCTATGGCGGCCGCATCGCCGATGCCGCGCGGGGCCAGTCCGGCACGCCACTGTCCGCGGTGAATCTGCGCGCCCCGTTGCCGCGTCCGGGACAGCTGCTCTGCCTCGCCGGGAATTACATCGAGCCGGATCATCCGACCAAGGAGACCTTCAACGCCTTCCTGAAATCCAACACCTCCGTCATGGGGCAGGACGCGGTCGTGGAACTGCCCGACACGGACGCCTCGGTCTTCCACTTCGAACCCGAACTCGCTATCGTGATCGGGAAACGGGCCAGCAAGCTCAGCGAGAACGAAGCCCTGGACCACATCTTCGGTTACACTCAGTTCATCGACGTCTCGGCCCGCGGACTGCCCGGCGGCTTCTTCCTCGGCAAGAGCTGGCACACCTTCGGTCCCATGGGACCGGCGCTGGTCACGGCCGACGAGGTGGGCGACGCCAACGACCTGCCCGCGAAGATGTGGATCAACGACAACCTCAAGCACGATTTCTCCTCCGGCGAAATGGCGCGCCACATCCCCGAACTTCTGGCCGAAGTGACCGCCGTGGTCACCCTCGAGCCCGGCGACGTCGTCTCAACGGGCACGCACCACTACGCCCTAAGTCCCGTGCAGGACGGCGACAGTCTGCGGCTTAGCATTGACAAGCTGGGACCCGCGCTGACCATTACGTGCGCGGATGACAAAAAGAGGACGTGGGAGCGGTAGGGGGTTGGGGGTTGGAGGATGCACGAATCTTCGTTCCGATCAATCTAGTCCGTCGGGTTGGTCGGAACGGAAAGCGTGCTTTACAGAGCTAGGAACTCGTTCCGGCAGTTAGAGCACCATAGTAGGCTCCACTCTTCAGAACTTCCCATTTACAAGCCTAATGATGCGCCCCCGCAAGCCTCGCCTCCAGATCCTCCGGCGCGGTGAAGACCCACTTCCTGCCCCGTTTTTCTAACAAAAAAAATCCGAGCCGTTGCAATTCCAGCAGATCCGTCCTGGCCGTTTCGTACACGACGTCGTGCAATGTCTGGTGTGCTTTGATCGTGTACTGATGACGAGGATGTCTCATTGCGTGACTGAGTAGGTCTCTCTGTCGATGGTTGAAGGCATCGAGGTTCTGCGCCAGAGACTCCAACTGCCATTGTACATTAAAACTTTTGAGAACTACTAATCTATTACTAACTAATCCTAAATTAGTAATTGAGATGGGGTGTTGATTGTCGAATGAGGGCGGGCGCACCTGGATGAATTGCACAATCTGTGTATTCGCCTCCTTTTGTAATCTCTCGTTGACTTACGGCTAGGGATGATCGTCTTCAGAAAGCGAGTACCGTCGGCCTGCATCACGAATGGCACGAGGTGAATGTACTTATCAATTTCCACGGCATAGATCAACTGCCCTGGGTAGTCATTCTGGTGGCGTCCTCTGGAAAAACGTACTGGCCGAAAGGGGAGTGGCCGCGTGGTTTTGCTTCCAACTGTATCGCCGTTTCAGCGACTTGAGTTCGTGAGAGCCAATTCGTCCTTCGCTCTGCAATCTACCAACAACAATGAATGGGGCTATTTCAATCGACCTTGCGAATTCGCTGACCCGACCGGAGTCAAAACGGCCTTCCCCACAGAATTCTCGCCAGTTCTCCTGGGCGATGAGTAAATTCCTCGTGTACTCTTCAGCTTCCACATCGGTGTCCGAGTTTTCCAACTCCTTCGCAAGACCCTCGATGACGATCCTATGTCGCTTTCGGTGCTTGAGAAGGTGGCTCGCTTCACGATAGAAGGTATACCAGAAGCTGTCAGCCCGCTCTTGCTTAAGACTCATTTGTATCGTTGCTTTGTGCTCACTTAGCCACCTGGTCGCGGCAATCGCTCCGCTCTTTGGCAATTCCTTCACCATGTTGAAAGCGACGCCTGCTTCAGCGCAGACTTTAGACATCTTGGGTAGAAATTCCACTGGCTGATCTTTAGTGTATTTTCTGATCGTGGTGAGCACGTTGCGAAATACAACCGCATTGAAATCGGCAGTCTCGACAGAACGAGCTGCGAGTTCGCCCATCCGAAGCCATACTGAAAGTGCGCCAGGCGAAACGCGATTACTTACAGTCTCCGGCACCTGAAACCCGATGGCCTGCTGATAGGCCCGTGGTTCCGGGACGGCGACTTCAAGAAAGTACAGCAGTGCTTGCAGTTTCTCGGTCCTTTCCAATCCCTTTTCCATCCAGCCACGCCTGATCATCGTTTTTACCGGATATTCATCCAGCCATTTAACGTTGGCTTCAAGTTCTTTACTTTTTCTATTTCTCGCTAATGTCATGCGATATTCGCTCTCGAGATTCATCCAGAACCGAGCAGACATTCCGAAGACGTTTCCCAATTCAATAGCAGTGTCAGGAGTGATTGCCTTCTTTGCTCTGACGATTTCGTTTATTACTTGTACGGGCCTGCCGATCCTTCTCGCGAGTTCTAGTTGTGTCATTCCTCTGGCCTCGATTTCCTCGGCCAATACTTCACCGGGCGGAATCGGCAGGTCCGAAGAAATGCGCGATACACTAGTCATCATAATGGTTGCTCACCTCCTCGATGAATACACTGTCCTCAGTATCTCCCTTTGTTATTATGAGGCGCCATCTTCCAGTAAGATAAATGGACCATTTCCCACTCTCAGATCCTTTCAATGGATGCAAGCGCATCGATCTAACTTGGCATGCTTCCTGAAAATCCCTGACTGCATATAGTTCATTTACACGAGTGATGTACTTTCGCGCGACATCAGAACCCCACTGCTTTGTGGCTCTCGCTGATTCTTCGTAATTGCGTTTTAGTCGGTTTGTTCTGAAAGTTAATTCCACCAATCACCCCAAGGGTGAATATATCTGTATCCTGACGATATGTCAACTCATCTGTGTTTATCAATAAAACCATCGGTTACTCCATCTTCACAATATGCCGGCACAGCCGCTGGCCCCTGGGTGTCAGCCTGTCGTAATGCTCCCTCGGCAGGACCTTCTCCTCGACCGCCCGGAACCAGGGCGCGTGGTAGCCCACGCTCGTCATCGGCCGCTTCATGTCCGAGTGGTTCGCCGTGCCCCCGTGCCAGCAACGCACGTCGCGGATGATGGCCGTGTTCGCCGGCGCGCAGAGGTGGTTGTTGCGCATCCACTCCGGCTCCTCCTCGAGCGAGGGGATCGGCGCATGGGACCGGTGGGTGCCGGGAATGAACCGGATCGCGCCGTTTTCCACGGTGAAATCCACCATGGTGAAGTTGATTACGACAAAAGGCGCCGGGACGTCCCGGTGGGAGACACGCGCTTCGGGATCGTTGAAGATGTCGGCGTTCCGATCGGAGTGCAGATGCTGGATCTTCGCGCCGGGCAGGGAGTAGTCGCCGCCCGCGCCGGTGCAGGTGAAGTCGTCGCTCCCCCATATCGCGTCGATAATGGGCAGGATCGTCGGCAGGTCGATCAGGACGCACCACTCCCAGTTGTGCACCTGGCTCCCGAAAGAATGGCGCGCGAAGCCCCGGTTCATTTTGTCGCGCCCGAACTCGGCCTCCTGCTCCGCCATCACGCGTTCGGCGCCGGAACGGTTGAGGGCGAACTGCTCCTCGCTCAGGGGATTCGCAACGCAGACGAATCCGTCGCGATGGAATACCACGGCAGCGCGCTCAACTTCGCCCGCCTCGAGTATATCGACACTAAGCATGGGCTACTCCCCGGGCTGGAGCCGCGTAATCCGGTAACCCGGGTGCCCCGGGTCGAAGAGCTCCGGCCGCAGGCGGGTGCCCAGGCCCGGTCCCTCCGGCGGCTGGGCGAACCCATTGTCGATGACGATATTGGGTTCGATGAGCAGGTCGTAGAAAGTCCGGATGTGGGCGCGGACGGACTCCTGGATGACGACGTTGGGTACGGCCGTGGCTACGTGGATGCCCGCGAAGAGGGTAAGCGGTCCCGTACAGTCGTGCATGGCCGCCGGTATGTTGTAACCCTGAGCCAACTCGGCCAGCCGCCGGGTCTCGCTGATTCCGCCCACCCAGGTTGGATCGACCATGAGGTAGTCCGCGGCGTTTCTCTCCAGCACGTGCCGGTAGTCTTCCCGGCTGATGAACATCTCGCTCACGGCGAGCGGAACTCCCGCCTTGTCACGGAAGTCCCTGAGCGTGTCGACATTGTCTAGGCGCATGACGTCCTCGAGCCACATCAGGTTCAGGTCGCGCACGGCCTCGGCGATGCGCAGGGCGGCGGGAAGCTGGAAGAACCCGTGGCCGTCCAAGAGGATCTCGATACGGTCGCCCACCCGTTTGCGTACTTCTTCCATCGGTTTAACGCATTCCCTGACCGTGGACATAGGTAGATAGCTGCCTCCGTGGGCGCGGTAGGCCCGATCGAAAGTCCAGAACTTCATGCCCGTGTACCCTTCTGCCACCAGTTCCTCCGCCAAGTCGCCCGCAGCGTGATGGGCCGCCCAGTTGTCTTCCAGCGGCCCCGGTTTGCCGATGTCGCCGTGTCCCGGCCAGCCCTGTTCGGAGTGCTCCCCCGGTGGTCGCCGGCCGTAGGTCGGACCGCCGCAACTGTTGTAGACCCGTACGGAATCACGGGCCTTGCCGCCCAGGAGTTGCCAGACGGAAAGTCCGCTCGACTGGCCCAGGATGTCCCATAGGGCCAGGTCGACTGCGCTGAGCGCCCGCATTTCGGCGCCCCGCGATCCGAATGCGCTGAACCGCTCGTAGAAGAACCGCCAGTGGTGCTCGATGGAACAGGGATCGCTGCCCAGCAGCCTGCGGGCCAGCCAGTCATGGATCACGGCGGCCACCGCTTGGGGGACGTAATAGGTCTCGCCATGGCCGATAGTGCCCGCGTCGGTGTGGATCCGCAGCAGGATCAATCCGGGCATGACGTCGTCGGGAATGAGCGTCTCCACCGCTGTGATCTTGAGGACGGAACTTGCCGGGACGGGCGCAGGCTGCGGGGAGACAGAATCCAGTCCTCCAGGGATTTCGGTCATCTGAACGTCCTTAAGTTACCGACTGGCGACATGGCTATGCGCACCAGCATCTGCCGCAAGCAGTCGAGCCGGTTTACACCGACCGGTTGTCCAGCGTGTACGTTTGGTTCCCATCGCCGCCCAACTGCCACGCGCCCCTGAAAAGAGACTGCCGTTTCGGCGGCATCTTCTCGATGATCTCGTGATCGAGGTTCAGCCGGTGCCACTGCGCCCAGATCGAATTGTAGCAATTGAACACCGCACAGCGGCGGTTGTCCGGATTGGTCCAGTCGTTCGCCGCGTGGATGAGGCTTTCGGTGAAGACCAGCATGGACCCCGGCGGGCAACTGTAGTCCTCTAAAGCGGCGTAAAGGCTTTCCTCCCAAGGAGATTCGCTGATGTTGGGACGATACCGGTCCGGACCGCCGTAGTTGAAATGGGCCTTGTGCGAACCGCTCAGGAAGGAGGTGCCTCCGTATCCCGCCCGGACCTCCTCCAGCTCCCAGACGACGCGGGTCAGCCCCGCGAAGATCTTGCCCCCCTGCACCTGGTAGCGCATGGCGTTCGCCTGTTGAGGCGGACGGACGACGTGGGGCAGTCCCGTACCCTGCACGGTGGATTTCCAACCAGGTTCACGTACCATGAGGAAGGAGTTCTCGCAGCGGAAGCCATAGTAGTCGTCTCCCACGAACGGGGGCTCGGTCAGGATCTCGTTCAGGATGCCCACCACGGCCGGGTGATCGAGCAGGTTGGCCAGCTTCCCCTTGTAACCCTGTCTGATGTCGCTGTTCTTGCCCTTGTAGTCCGGTGCCACCGCGGCGTACACCTCAGCCTTCATATCTTCGATCTCCGTCTCCGACAGCACGGACGGCACGAGGATCCAGCCTTTCAAATCGAAGAAGAACTTCTGCTCATCGGTCATAGGGACGGGTTGGGTGGTGGAGGTGGACGCGACATTCTTCTCGTCGGCGGCAATGGAAGTGTTTTCGGATGACATTTTGCCTCCGGTCGCTTGCCTTACAGTTCGTTTGGACGTAAGTGCGCTTGATGTGAGCAGCCAAATTCTATGCGTGAGACAATGGTAGCCCAACCATTGCCCGCTTTGCGCTTACTTGTCAAGATCAAATCCACGGACGACCCGTTAGACAATCGAAGCCCGATGGCTTGCGTCCACCAGCACATTTGCCAGAGGATTCGTATTCCATAAGACTGTTCAGCAAATCCGTTGACAACGGTACTGTTGACCACGCTTACACCAGAGTGTTCGAGCACCTGCTGAGGCAAACGAGGCGGCCAACGACTAAGTCTGTGAGATGAACCCGGTCGTTTCAGGAAAGAAAATGTTTGGACTTGTCGTTCACGGAGGAGGACGCCCACAGTCGCAGCGAGGTACACCCGGCGATATGTCCAAAATCCCTGTCGGTCGACAACATGACCAGATCGCGGCTAATGCAAAGCCGGGCGAGCAGCACGTCGATGGTACCGACCTGTATACCTCGGCGACGGCATTCGTTATACAGGTCTGCTGCTTCAATATGGTCGTTTCGCGTGGGCACGAGCATGGGAAGAGAGGTGAAGTGTTCCACGATCCTTTTTCTGTGCGTGGGGCTGCGGATGCCTTGAAGCAATTCCTGCAAGACGACCCCGGTCGTATAGATCGCCTCTCCACTGCCAAGGGCTTCCCGCAGGCGATTAACTTCAGGCCCTTCAGTATCCCGGTTGCGCCTTAACGCCAGCGACCAGACACTTGTATCCACGAACAGAGTCAACGTCGCATCCGTTCTCGCTTGTAGTCGTACTCCTCATCCCAGTCGATCTTGCCGAACAGAACGAGTAGCCGCTCCTGCTCCCGACGCGCGATAAACTCCTTCAAAGCCCTGTTGACGGTTGCTTTCTTGGTTTTCTCGCCACCGACCTGAAGCGCTTTGTCAAGCAATTCGGGATCAATCGAGAGGTTCGTTGCCATTGTGTCATCCTCTACACATTTATTCACACATCACTAAACGCCATTATAACACGATCCGGAAAAACGGTCAACCTCGTTCCTTAATCTCTACGGTCTTTCAAGGTGATCTATTGGCGCTCATCAATGGCCCGAACTTCATCGGACCAGTCCCGCCAGATGTCGATGTTTGTTTCGTCCGTTACGAGCGGGTCCGGAAGGGACTCCGGCGTTTTGAGGAATCCGTAGATGGTCGCCTGGCGGATGATGTCGGCCGACGTGTTCTGCCCGGCGATGTGCAGGATCTTGGTGTGCCAAAGGACCGCCGTGCCCGCGGGACCGTGGCAATCGACGGGCCGGGTATCTTGCTTGATGCGCTGGATGACGGGATCGTCGTAGCCGGGCCTGCGTCCGGTCAGTTGGTCGTCCGAGTGCTTTTCGCCTTCGAGGAAGTCCCGCCACTGCGCGCGCCAGATCCGGCGGTGGCTGCCCGGCCATACCGTAAAGCCTCCGGAACCGGGAGGCAGGTCGTCGACATAAGCGGTTACCTGAAACCGGACGCGTCCGTAGCAGGCGCCGTCCGTATGGGCGCCGCGGTATTCGGAACCGGGCGCAGGGCTGCCGGGCAGGGTGCAGTACAGGCCGCGCGTCCCTTGCCCGGTCGACCACACCGGACCCGTCCTCGGCAGGCGCAGTGCCTCTTCCGTGGAGAAGGATCCCTTCTCCGGCCATTGCGCGGTTTCTTTGATCCCGTGGGTGGCCAGCCCACCCACCACGTCATCGGCCATGAAGCACGGCCCGGTCGTCATACCGGAGTCATCGGCGCCGGCGGGCCAGACCACCGTGCCCTTGCCAAGCAATTGCTCGGCGACCCGCCACAGGGCCCTGGGGGCAAGATCGAGCATGAACGGCTCGGTACCGTTGCGGACGTAGAAGCGGTGGCCTTCGGTGAAGAAATAGGGGTCGCCGCCGATCTCGGGCCGCTTCGCGTTCAGATGGCCGGTTTCTTCATCGTTGAACCCCGTCCAGGTGGAGGGATCTCCGCGCTTCATGCCGGGATGGTGGGTACCCACCGCGGACCACAGCGCTTCCCTGGCCTGACGGCACAGATCGGGATCGAGCACGGCGGGCAGCACGAGGAAGCCGTCGCGTTTGAACCGGGCGATCTGGTCCGTGGTCAGGAGCGGGACCTGCTTCACGCCCGCGGACGACGTTGTTGGTTGCATTTTATTCTTCTCCTGTTCGGGTGGGTACTTTACGGTTCCTGTATTGATGCGCAAAGCAAAATTATCGAGCGCGGCAACGACAGCTGGACTTTTCGTTATTTTCCACTGCCATGCACGCCTCCCTCACCCATTACGCCACCTTCCACCTTACACGTACCCGCCACCCTCGCCGCTTCCGGCGTATTCTCCGTCCTCTTCGTCACTTACGTCAGTTTCAGCGCCTTCGCTCCCTTAACGGCTTCCGCCGTGTGCTCCTCCACCCTCACCACCTTCTCCGCGTCCACCGTGCTCGCCTCCGCCTTCGCCGTCTTCACCGTGCTCGCCTCCGCCACCGTCCCCCGTATCTACCTCGGCATGGGGTGTCCATCCGGTGAACGGCTCTTCCGTGGCGGAAAGGCTCACGTCGGCCATTTCACCCGATGCGAGATCGACCGGAGTCGTGGGTCCCAACTCCGTGCCGTTGGACAGGTGCACTTCGACCCGGACCCTGCGCAGGATTACATCGGTGGTGTTCGCCACCGATCCGACGAAGGCATTGGAATCAGCGTCGTAACGCAGGACGAGCCGGGCGCCTTTACGAACGAAGTCATACGTCTCGTCCAGGGTCAGGGATTCTCCGGATTCTTCGCCTTCGTCACTTCCGGCTTCTCCACCTTCTACACCTTCTCCTCCGTGCTCTCCCGACTCCCTTCCGGACGAACTCTCCCCCGCGCCGGACGCCGTCGCTTCGCCGTCCTGCCCGGCCTCTACCGCTTCCATCCGTTCCGCATCGGACGTGGACCGGTTTTCTCCTGCGTCACCCGAACACGCGAACAGCGCAACTGAAACCCCGGCGAAGAGCACGACCAGAAAGTTAAGCGCAGACGAAACCGGTGTCGAGGAGGACCCCATAGTTTGGGGACTCGTTCCGCATGAACGTGCTTTGTGGCCAACCATACTTCCTCCCATATTGTTACCTAAAACTATACAATCCTGTGCTTACCCGGTGATATACTAAGCATACGCGGTGATGTAATTCGCACAAGTGGAAACGCATTGGACCTGGCCCTTCCCGGTCAACTCCCATCGTTTCCGGATTCGCCACTTCCACCGTGTTCTCCTCCACCGCCCTCACCGGATTCACCTCCACTTCCACCGTGTTCTCCGCCACCGCCCTCGCTGCCTTCACCGCTTCCACTGCCCTCTCCTTCGCCGCCGTGTTCGCCTCCGCTCCCGCTGGAGGGACCCACCTCGGCGTGGGGCGACCAGCCGGTGAACTGTTCTCCCATGGCGGAGAGGTTGACGGGCACCGACGCGCCCGGCGCGAGATCAACCGGCGTCGTGGGACCCAGTTCCGTTCCGTTGGACAGGTGCACTTCGACTCTGACCCGGGTCAGGGTCGAATCGGTAGTATTCGACACCGTCCCGACGAACGCGTCGGCGGTTGAATCGTAACGCAGCACGAGCCGGGCGCCTTTACGCACAGTATCATAGGCCTGGTCTTTTGTCAGCTCCGTTCCGGATTCCTCGCCGCCTTCGCCGCCACCCTCACCACCTTCGCCGCTTCCACCATGCTCGCCGCCGCCTTCGCTGCCTTCGCCGCCGTGTTCGCCTTGCTCCTCCATTTCCGGCCCCGTCGGCGACGATTCAGAACACCCGGTGAGCGTGACCGAGACACAAAATAAGACCATAGCCGAAATGAAGAACAAGGCTGAAACCGATACCGGAACGGAAGTTGTTGAGTAACTCATACCGTACGAACGGGGTTTGTGGCGTGTCATCCTTCCTCCTTATACGCTCTGTGCGCTGCTTACACACAGAATACTATGAAACGCTGCTACACGTAGAGACGCCGTTGCCCCGGTCTTCTCCGATCAACCGTTGAATTACGCAGATCTCGCCTCGATGAGATGATCCCGGATCATCGACTGGGCTCCGGCCGCTCGGAACGTGCGGGGTTCCAGGTCGATTTCCTCACCTTCGATCATCCGGCGCAGTAGTTCTGCCACGCCCTTCACCGCCACCGGTGCGAGCGCTTCTCCTTTCTCCTTCGTTCCGAATCGGGCCGTGCTTTCCATTTCCATGTCGTCCGGGTGGACCCGGTGCGGGAAGAGGGCCATGGCCATGGAAGTCTCATATTCGTCAGCGTGCCCGGGGAGCGCTTCGCGTTCCATGTACTGGTACACGACATCCGTGGGGTAGGTGTCCCAGTAGGAATTAAAGCGCACGTTGACGCCGAGCCGCCGCCGGAAGTCCTCTATCCGGTTCATCATCGGGACGACGTTGCCGCCGTGTCCGTTCAGGATGAGGATATTGGTTATACCGCCCCGTTTCAGGGCATCGCACACGTCGTAGACGTATTCGGTGAAGATCTCCGGGCGGACCGTCAACGTGCCCCGGTGTTCCATCCAGTGTTCCGATACCCCGATGGCGATGGGAGAGGCTACGGCGACCTTAGGGTATAACTCAAGCGCCGCGTGTTCGGCCATGTAAGCGACGCTGGCCGTGTCGTGGATCATCTCCAGGTGTTCGAGATGCTGTTCCGTCGCCGCCGTGGGCACGATGGCTGCTTTTATCGTGCCGCTATCGATCCCTTCGCGGAACTCCTTGCGTGTCAGGTCTCCAATGAATACGCGCTTTCGTGACATTTAATGGCTCCTCCTTGACGGTCGTGGCTTCTGTTTAACTCCCGGTCTCTCGCTGCCGGATGAATATGCAGGACGCGTACTGCGTGCTGCGTGCTGCCGGTCCCCTCTCAGTTGCTCCATTGAACGCGCACCGCATGCCGGCGGTTCCCGCAGTGATCTGTTGGACGCAGGTCGCCTTCTGGCCGTTCCCGTTGCGCACTATTCGATCTGTATCAAGTCGTAGTGATGGCTGAGGCGGGAAGCCGATGGAAGGAATCCGGTCGCGGAAAGCCGGCGTCTGTGGGAGATGTCGTCATCCCAGCGCCTGCTCGAGATCCCGGATGATGTCGTCGGTGTCTTCGAGGCCGACGGACATTCGCACCCGTTGGCCGGCGGGATCGCCGGCAACGAGCGAGCCCACGTCGCCCAGGCTTACCCAGGGCCGGCAAAGGCGGACTTTGTTGAAAAACTGTTCGATAGGCATTTCGGCGAGTTCGAAACTCACCATCCCGCCGTACCCGGCCCACTGCGACCGGGCGATCTCGTGACCGGGCGTGGAGGGCAGCCCGGGATAGTAAGTCCGTTTAACCCGGGGGTGGGACTCGAGGAACTCCGCCACGGCGCGGGCGTTCATGACGTGGCGGTCCATGCGGATGGAGAGTGTCTTGATCCCGCGAAGCAGGAGGAAGGCGTTCAATGGGCTGAGAATACCCCCGTAGGTGTTCCTTGTGCGCAGGATCTGCTCGCCCAGGTCCGGGTCGCGGGTCGTGATGATGCCGGCCAGCGCGTCGCCGTGCCCGCAAAGATACTTGGTGGCGCTGTGGAGCACTACGTCCGCGCCGTGATCGATCGGGCGGAAGAGATGGGGGGACAGGAAGGTGTTGTCGATCACGACTTTCGCGCCGGCCGCGTGGGCCTTGCGGATCACCGCGGGCGCGTCGATGATGTCCAGCGAGGGATTGGACAGGGGCTCGAAATATGCCACGTCGGTGGGCTTCTCGAGGGCCGCGTCGACCTGCTTCGGGTCCCGCATGTCTATCATTTCGGTATCGAAACCGAGCCGGGGCAGTTCTTCGGACATGAAGTGCCTGGTCCAGGTGTATGCGGTCTGGTGGCAAACGATCCGGGAACCCGCCCGAATAAGCGTCATCACGGCCTGGGTGACCGATGCCATACCGCAGGCGGTCGCGATGCTGCGTCCCCCGCCTTCAAGCGCGCACATTTTCTCCTCGAAGGCCGTGAAGGTGGGATTGCCCCCCCGCAGGTAGGCTCCGTCCACCGTCGCCGCCTGGTAGATCGGCGTGGCCGACGCGTTCTCCGCCTCGCCCGCGTGGATGGAACGCGTGATGAATCCATGTTCATCGGTCATTTAATCTCACCTTTCCCTACAGCCGCCGCTCGATGGCTTAGGATCCCGGGTCTACAACCGCCGCTCGATGGCCCGGACCATCCGGTCGATTTCCTCCCGACTGTTGTAGAAATGGGTGGAAATACGGAACACGGGCACTTCGTTGATATGAAAGGCCACGGTCTCGATCTGCTCGTCGTCCCACAATTCCTGCCGGATCTTCTGGAGATCGGCCCCTTCAATGGTGAAGGTCGTGATGAACCCGGACATTTCGGGGTCCCGCGGCGTCAGGAAGCGCACGCCCCGGATACGTCCCAATCGCTCCCGCATGTAATCGACCAGACCCCGGCAGTAGGCACGGATATGGTCCCAGCCGATCTCCTGCTGGAAATCCAGCGCCGTGCCCAGACCGATGAAGGGCGTCTGGTCCCGGGTGCCCATCATGTCGAATCGGCTCGCGTTGGGGTTTGGGTGGGCGCTGGAACCCAGGATGAGCGGCTCCACCCGGTCGTGGGCGTCGTCCGATACGAAGAGCATGCCCGTGCCCTTGGGCGACAAAGTCCACTTGTGGAGGCTGGACGCGTAGAAATGGGGGTTCCATTCGTCCAGGCGCAACGGTACCATGCTGACGGCGTGGGCGCCGTCCACGACGACCCAGATACCTTGACTTCGTCCGATTTCGGTCAGTTCCTTCACCGGCGTCACGAGACCGGTCGACCAGTACACGTGGCCGAAGACCACCGCCGCCGTTTTCTCGTTCATCCCGTCCCTGAATACATCTATGATCTGCTGCTGGTCGTTGATCTCCATGGGCAGGTGAACGCGCCTCACGGTGAGGCCGTGGCGCTCGGCGATGTAGTCGAAGCAGGCGTTCACCGCGCCGTACTCCTGGTCCGTCATCAGGATCTCGCCGCCCACCTTCCAGGTCACGCCCTGGGCGAAGACGCTCAGGGCCATGGTGGTATTCTGTACCAGGGCGATGCGCTCCGGCCGGGTACCCACGAATCGAGCAAGCTTTTCCCGGGATTCCTCGACGATCGGCCAGTACTGCTGCTGGTGTTTCAGGGGATCGCTGTCGAAGGCCCGCATGGCCTCGGTCACCCGGTCCACGACCGGCTTGGGAGACGGTCCGACGGAACCGCCCTGGAGAAAGGCGATATCGGGTTCGAGATAGAACTGGTCGCGGCGGATTGCCTTCCAGAAGGCGTCGTCCGGGGCGGGCAGCGGGTCCGGCCGTACCGGGGTCGAAGCTTCGCTCATGCGTGTGCTCCCCTGGTTGTTCCGGTTAAATGTTCGACCGAACGGTGCGTGTATCGACCGAACGGTGCGTGTTCGGTTTACTGTCGGTTTACTTGATGAGATGAACTAGCAACAAACGCGCACGGCACGGCTGCAACACGGTACGGCTGCAATAGACGCGCAAGATACGCGCATCGCACACATGCAAAGTTCGAATAGTCGCCTGACCGACAGGAACGACGACGGCCGGTCGGCTGAAATCGCCCCAGACCAGCCCTCGATCCTACAACACCGCCCGCGCCACCTTGCGGAACGCACGGATCACGTCGTCCACGTCCTCATCCGTCAGTTGCGCCGGCAGGGGCAGTATGCGCGCCCGGTCCAGCAGGTCGTCGCTGCGCGGCAGCATGCCGGCCCGGTATTCCATCGGGCTCTCGGCGTTGAACGGACAGGTCCACGGACATCCCGCCGTCGTGACCGGCACTTTCTTCAACAGGTTGGACATATAGCGATACTGGTGGATGCCGCCGTGGGGTTCGCCCACCGGGATGCCCTCCGCGCGAATGGCCGAGGTGAAACGCGCTGCGTCGCCGGCCGATTTATGAATCCAGGTGAAATAGGCCCCGCTGTCGCCCTCGGGATCCACGATGCGACGGAGCTGGATGCCCGGCGTCTTGCCGAGGGTCTCCCGCAAACGGACATGGTGGCGGCGCATGCCTGCCAGGATGACGGGCAGCTTGTCCAGCTGGACCAGACCCAGCGCGCCGCGGAGTTCGTCCATGCGGACCCCCATGCCAAAGGTCTCGAACAGGGAGTCCTCCCCGGTGGAAACGCCTTCGATATCCCGTTCGAAACCCGTATCGTGGTAGCACACGGCACGCCGGAAGACCCCTTCGTCATCCGTCGTAATCATGCCGCCCTCGCCCGTGGTGAAGTTCTTGTTGTACTGCAGGCTGACGGCGCCCACCCTTCCCATCGACCCGACGCGGCGGCCGTCGATGTTCGCGCCCGCGGCCTGGGAGCAGTCCTCCAGAACCGCGATCCCGTGCCGGTCCGCGATTTCCATGATGGACGGCACGTCGGCGACCGTCCCCGCCATATGTACGGCGACGATAGCCCGGGTCCGGGGCGTGATATGCCGTTCGATGTCATTGGGATCCAGGTTGAGGGTGTCGTCGATGTCGGCCAGCACCGGCACGGCCCTGAGATGGACGACGGCGTTGACGTCGGCGATCCACATGAAGGCCGGCATGATGACTTCGGTGCCGGGTCCCACGTCGAGGGCGGCGAGCGCCACGGAAAGGGCCGTGCTGCCGCTGTGGGTGGCCAGGGCGAAGCGCGTGCCGATGTAACGGGCGTAGGCCGCTTCTAAACGGTCCACCTTGCCGAGGGGCTCGATCCCGTAGTACCGAAAAGGCGAACGGGCTTCGATGACTTCAATGGCGGCCTGTTTTTCTTCTTCCCCGTACATTGAACCGCCGGGGATCAGGGGCGGCCATTCCGCCGTGCGGACTGGAACTCCGCCATCTATTGCCAGGGATTCCGCCATGGACGTCAAGCCTCAACGATGGATACAGATCTGGATCGCGGTAAGGTTGAATCGGGATTCAGGACTATAACACGGAGGGCAACCCGTTACAAGCACAAATTGGAGCGGGACCCGGACGGGACTTTACTGTTATGCGTTCCTGCCGGACAGGCGGTGGGCCACGTCCAACAGCCGGTCCTTCCAGGCGAGCCGGTCGAGCCAGCTTTCGGGAATCCCGCTGAGACCGTAAAGCGCGCCGGCGAGCTGTCCCGTCACCGCGGCGACTGTGTCGGCGTCGTCGGCCAGGTTGGCCGCGAGGAGTACGGCGCTGCGGTAGTCGGCGGTGCGGGCGATGGACCAGATAGCGGCTTCGAGGGTGTCAATCACGTACCCGCTTGAGCTGATTTCGTTTCGGGGCCGCCCACGCCAGCTTCCGCCCAGGATCCGGGCGACGGCCGGCGCCCCGTCGAAACGCCTCGGGGCGAGGAGGTCCGCCCGTGCCGAACCGGCGATGGCGTCCGCCAGCATTTCCGCAAAGGCACGGCACGCATCTACCGCTTCTTCGGTTCCGTGTGTGGTCCGGGACTGTTCAGCCGCGGTGGCGTCAAGCAAGACGCGGTCGTCCCAGAAGCGCAGGGCGACCGGGGCGAGGCGCATCAGCGAACCGTTACCCGAGGCGCGCGGGTCGGTCGAGCCGGCGATCGGATCTCCGGTTCGCTCGTATCGGGCGAGCGCCGCGCTTGTGGTATTCCCGATATCGAAGCAACTGCCCGTGCAGGAGTATTCGCCGTCCCGCCACCAGCTGACGAAACGGTCCATCAGGTCCCGGCAGTCCAGCGTCTCTGATGCGGCCAGGCTTTCCGCAAGGGCCAACGCCATGGTCGTGTCGTCCGTCCACGATCCGGCAGGCAGATCGAAGGGGCCTCCCCCCACCATATCCTTCAACCGCGTCTGCACGTCGCGCGGCCGGAATTCGAGTGTCGTGCCCACCGCGTCACCCACCGCGAGACCGAGAAAAGCCCCGATGGCACGGTCCTGGATGCGCTTCGCGGTCGTGGAAGGAGGCGGCTCCGCCACTGCCGCGCACTGCGCCACGTAGCGCTCCTGGCTGGAGGTTTCTATCGCGTTGGAGGACCGGGCTTCTCGAACCCGATTCATCGCGTCGGACGGGGTCGCCCCGAATTCCACGAGGAGACGGGCGGCCAGGGTGCCCGCACGGCCAAGTCCTCCCTTGCAATGGACGAGGACGTCGAAACCGAGCCGGAGCCGGTCTCTGATGGCCGGTCCCGCCACGCGCCATGCCTGCTCGAAATCAGCGCCAGGAGCCTGCCCGTCTGAAATCGGCAGGTGCCACCACTCCATGTGGCGGTCCGCGACCGCCCTGGAAAGACCGGGCACTCTCAGATCCCGTATCTCCTCCTGCGTGATCAGGCTGACAACCGCCGTCGCGCCCCATTTTCTGACCTTATCGAGATCCAGGTCCAGATCGCGCTCCCAGTTACCCGCGATCCCCCGGGGATCTGTCTTGCCGGGACACAGGGTGATTCCGATACGGCCGAAGCCTTCCTCCGGACGCACCGGATCAATGCGAAGTGGATGGCTCCGGCTGGTTTTTACTTTAGACACGGCTCGCCGTCCTTTGCCGATCCTTGCGGAGATTTGTTGCTGTTCCCGTCTTTTTCCCTGTTGCTCTTTCGGCCCGGGCAGACACGGGTCGCGGTACCGGAATCCGTCTGCGTTTCCCGGCAAATAGAGACTTTAAACCCCGGAATCGGTCCTTACAAGTCAATTCCGTACCGGCACGATAAAACACGGTTTGAGCCGTCCGCGGCAGGTTCCTCAGGCGACCCTGTTTTCACTTGACACCCTGTGGGTGTGTTCCTATCTTGACCGTCGTCAGGGGCTGTAGCTCAGCTGGGAGAGCGCATGAATGGCATTCATGAGGTCAGCGGTTCGATCCCGCTCAGCTCCACTATTCGATGGCGGCGACTTTGCCTCGAATGCCAGTCCCTTGTGATCGATCAGGGTACAGGACGTCCCGTCGAGTTGTAATACACTTTAATACCCAAGTCGGCAATCCGTATACAGCGCTCACTATGCTCAGCACCACCTGCACAGTCATTCGCAGTATACCGACCAACGGTCGCCTCTGCTCTGTAAGGCGGCTGCCGATCTGTCTGTTTTGCCTAGTCCTGCTCCCTTCCTTCCTCTACGCAGGGCCCCACACGTTTGAAGACAAGCCAACCGACGCTATACTGAACACAGCGCCGGTTTTTTTATTGTCGTCCTCGAACGCGCCTGATACGAGCGCATCGGCGAATCCCGCCGCGGAATCCGCGTTCAGACCCGCCGGGTCCGCGGTGGATGCAGGTTCAACGACCGGCGCACCCGCGGCCGGTTCAGGTTCAACGACTGATCCGTACGCGGAAGAGCAGAGCGGAGTTGCCGGGTTCGACCTGCTCGCGTCTTTCCTGGAAGGATCGGGGCGCGCCGCGGCGCCGGCGCCGCCCTGGCCCGATTTCGGTCGATTCGACGTGCCCATCAGCTACAACGACCGGGTCAAGCATGCGATCCACATCCTCAGGAACGATGCGTCCGATGTTTTTACCGCCTGGTTGAGTCGAACGAACAGTTACCGGGCCATGATCCAGTCGATCCTCTCCAAATCGGGACTGCCCGGCGACCTGATCTATGTCGCCATGGTCGAGAGCGGTTTCGATCCCCGTGCGCGCTCGCCGGAAGGCGGCGCGGGCCTGTGGCGGTTGTCTCTGGAGGACGCGGAACGATACGGTCTGACCCGAAGCGGCGAGATCGACGAGCGCTACGATCCGGAGAAGTCGACACGGGCGGCGGCGGCGCGGTTCAAAGATCTCTACCTGGAACTGGGCAGTTGGGATCTCGTACTCGCGGCCCATCACGCCGGTTCGACGCCCCTTCGCAGGGCCGAGGGCCTGAGTCTGTGGAACATGAGACTTCCCAGGCAGACGATTCCCTTCGTGTCCTTCGTCATGGCGGCGGCCATCATTTCCAAGTCGCCGGAGGAGTACGGATTCGAACCCCTGGGGGGCCTCCCGCTGATCCACGAGTCCGTGCCGGTTCCGAGACTCATGGTCCTGGAGGAAGTGGCCGAGGGTATGAAGATCCCCGTCGAGCAGCTGCGCCGGCTCAATCCGGAACTGCGTCGCTGGAAGGCCGAGTCCGGGTACAATCTCAAGGTGCCGCTGGGTACGACCCGGTCCTACGCCTCCTGGGCCGGCATCGAACCGCCGGGGCCGGACCCCTCCGACCTGACGTTCTACAGGGTCAGGCGCGGCGATACGCTGGGGCGCATAGCCCGCCGCTTCGGGGTGCGGACGGCGGATATCGTCGTCGAGAACAACATACGCCGACCGAATCGCCTGAGGATCGGACAGGTCCTCACCATACCGTTGTACGGCTCCTCGAACCGGTTGGCGAATCGATCCATACGCTACCGGAAGCCCAGGGACGTTCCGCCCCCCGATCCTTCGACCCACCGCGCCGTCTCGTACCGTATCAGGCGGGGAGACACGCTTGCGAGCATCAGCAGACGGTACGGCGTATCCATGGCGAACCTGCAGGACTGGAACAAGCTGAACAACCCCGGTGACATCATCGCCGGCCGCACGCTGACGATCTATCTCCCCCGCGCGTCACAGGGCGCTTCGACCGGCGGCGCTTCGACCTCGGACCGCGAATCCACCGCAAGGGACGGAACGACCCGCGGCGAGGGCGGCGCGGTGGCATCGAACGCCATCACCTATACGGTCAGGCCGGGAGACACCCTCTGGGCTATCGCCCGGTCCCATAACGTGACCGTCAGCGCGCTCCGAAGGGCCAACGGACTCAGCCGGCGCAGCGCCATTCACCCCGGCGACCGGCTCCGCATCGACCTGCCCGAATCCCGGTGAATGAGGTGACGGCGAGACGACGTTTGTCGCATGAAACGACAATCGCGCGGGAAGACCGCGTCTGCCCTTCTCAGGAAGACCGCGTCCGTCCCTCGAAGTTCTCCCTCTTCCGAACCCCGAAACAATCGGCCGCAACGCTATTCTCCCTGCTTCCGAATTCCAAAAAGTCATTGACATACTTAAACTAACGTGATATTTTGGTCGCGGGTTATGATGTCCAATGAAGCCCATCGACTGACCGGGTTTCGTTATTGAAACCGGCTGGCGGAGCGTTGTCATGGCACGCAAATCAGACTGGATAATCGGCGGCTTGCTCGGTGGCGGAGTGCTGGTTATCGTGGTCGTCATGGCGCTGCTGATTGCCGGTCCCATGCTGAGTAGTGAAAACTCATTTTCCGGCGTGGGCGGCGGACGGGTCGCGCTGGTCGAAGTCAGGGGGCCGATCACCCGGGCCGAGGACACGGTCAAGCAGATCATCAGGTACCGCGAGGACGATTCCGTACGCGCCATCGTGCTTCGCGTCGAGAGCCCCGGCGGCGCCGTAGCCCCCACGCAAGAAATCTTCGATGAACTGCGCAAGACCCGGGAAGCGGGCAAAGTCATCGTGACGTCCATGGGCAGTATCGCGGCGTCTGGTGGATATTACATCGCCTGCGCGGCGGATTCCATCATGGCCAATCCGGGTACCATAACAGGCAGCATCGGTGTGATCACTGTCGCGCCGAGCGCGGAAGATCTGTTCGCGAAGATCGGCATTGACTGGCAGGTTGTCAAAAGCGGCCGGCACAAGGACATAGGATCGATGAGCCGTAGCATGACCGACGAGGAATTCGGGATAGTGCAGTCCGTGGTTGACGACGTATACGATCAGTTTGTAGAAGCCGTAGCCGGTTATAGGCCGCTTTCCCGCGAAGAAGTGGTCGCTCTGGCGGACGGGCGGATTTACACCGGAAACCAGGCCCTGCCCCTGGGACTCGTGGACCGCCTGGGTACCTATCAGGACGCGATTGCCCTAGCAGGCAAAATGGCCGGCCTATCTGGAAAGCCCGACGTGGTCCGGCAACGGCCAAAGTCGTTTTTCGAAATGTTGATGGAGAACATGGAGACGATGACCGGTCTATATGCTCCCGGAATCGTCGAATACCGGTATCGCTGAAGCGGCAACAACAACGATCAAGGAGATTGGTATGACTAAGGCCGATATCGTGGCTCGAATCGCACAGTCCACGGGAATGACCAAGGTGGATACCGCGGAAGTGCTGAACGCGTTGCTGGATTCCATCTCGTCCGCTTTGGGCAGGGGTGAAAAGATCGAACTGCGCGGGTTCGGCATATTCAAAGTGAAGGAAAGAAAGGCACGCGTCGCCCGCAATCCCAAGACGGGGACGGGCATCAGGATACCTCCGTGCGTCGTGCCCGTTTTCAAACCGTCCGATCACCTGAAGGATCGTGTACAGAAACAAGACTGATCAAAGAGGAGACAGACGTGCCAAGTGGTAAGAAGCGCAAGCGTTCCAAGATCGCTACCCATAAGCGCAAGAAACGCTTGCGGGCCGACAGGCATAAGAAGAAGTAAAGCGGTAGCGGGGGTATCCGCGTGGTCATTCCGCACGCGGGGTTCCGCCCCACTGCGAAGTCCTACCTCGCCTCGGGAAAATCCTCACCGATATAGAGATCCGTGAAGATCACGGTCTTGCCGCCGAACCGGTTGGTCTTGAGCCCTCTGAGCCATGGTTTGAAGAGGTGATTGGCCATAGGGTGGAATACGAAGGCGGCGCCGGCCTCCTCGACCAGGATGCGTTCGGCCCGGCGAACGATCTCCGTACGCTCATCAGGATCTATTTCCTGGTCCGCCGCGTCCAGCAAGGCTTCGAATTCGGCGTTTTCAAAATCGTGGCGGCTGCGCCCCCGGCTGCCGGGGCGCCAGATCATGTCCAGCATGTTCTTCGGATCCCGGTAGTCCCCGAAAAAGGGCACCAGGCCCAGTTTGATATTCCAGTTGAACATGTAATTGGTGAATACCGGGTAGTCGGCGCTGCGGAACGTGATGCCGATGCCCAGGTGCTCCCTGAGCATTCCCTGGATCACTTCCGCGACCATCCGGATGTCCGGCCGGGGCTGCCTGAGCCACATCTCCATCGTCGGAACCCCCCGGCCTCCGGGATAACCGGCCTCGGCCAGCAATTCCCGCGCCTTTCCGGGATCGAAATCCTGGTAGGCCCTGTAATCGCCGTGGGCGTCGAAGGTGACCGGCAGCATGGAATAAGCGGGAACGGCCGCGCCGTGCAGCACGACGCGGCAGATCGCCTCCCGGTCGATGGCCCGCGCGACGGCACGCCGTACCCTGGCGTCGTTGAAGGGGGGCTCGCGCGTATCGAAGAAGATGTACCATGTGCCGTCGGTCGGGTTGGAAACGAGTTCGGAACTCAGTTCGGGATCGCGTCGCACGCGAATCAGCTCGTTGGCCTGTACTTCGGCAAAACCCACTTCGTCGTTTTCGTAGGGCAGCAGATTGGCCGTCGACGGATGGCGGAAGACACGGTGTATCTTTTCCACATAGCCCTTGATGGGACCGTCATAATGGGGATTGAGTTCGAAATTCATGTGGCTGCCGTGCTGCCACTCCGTCAGCCGATAACTCGAATTGGACACGCAGTTCCCTTCCTCGGTCCACCTGGGGCCGTGTTTCTCCACCTGCCAACGGGGCACCGGCATGGACGTGGGGACGGAGAGGATCAACCCCAGGTAGGGGGCGGGATGAGTGGTCCCAATGGTCAGCGTATGGTCGTCGACGGCCCGGACGCCCAGCATGGCGGGGTCCGCGTTCGGGGTCTGGCTGTAGGTCTTCGCGCCGACGATGTCACTGTAGAAAGCCGCGTAGGGATTGGCCGTCTCGTAGGAAAGGGACCTGCGGAAGGTGTAGACGAAGTCGTGGGCCGTGACGGGCCTGCCGTCGCTCCAACGCCCCGTTTTGCGCAGGTAGAACGTCCAGGTCTTCCCGTCGGAAGAGATCTCCCAGCGATCGGCCGCCGCCGGGATAAGGCCGCCGTTCTCGTCCTTGGCCACCAGGGTTTCGAAGAGGAACTCGTTCCACTGTCCCACGTAGAGATTGACACTGACGTCCAGGCTCCTGGGTTCGTCGCGCATGAACCGGTAGGTCTGGAATTCGAGCGGCGCCGCATCGGGCGGCATCGGCTTGCCGATGGAATTGAATACAGCGGTGGTGTTCTGCGAAACCGCCGGGCCTGCGACGGCAATCAGTACGCACACGCATCCCAGCGCTACCAGACCCGAAAACACGCACAAATCCGATGTTGACCGCCGCTTTGCCTTCATCACGTCGCGTTTTCTCCAGGGTTGGGTCCGACGGACCACCGGTCGCCCACCAGATGCACGGCCATCCGAATCGCCTCGCCCAGGTTGCCGGCGTCGGCAATGCCCCTGCCCGCGATGTCGAAGGCCGTGCCGTGATCCACGGAGGTGCGGATGATCGGCAGGCCGAGGGTCACGTTCACGGTGCGGTCGAAGGCGATGGCCTTGACCGGGATGTGGCCCTGGTCGTGGTACATGCCGACGATCCCGTCGAACTCGCCCTTTCGGGCTCGCATGAACACGGTGTCCGGCGGGAGTGGGCCGACGAGCCGCCATCCTGTTTCACGCGCTTTTTCGAGGGCGGGCGCGATGATCCGGATCTCCTCGTCCCCGAAGAGCCCGCCTTCGCCGGCGTGGGGATTCAGTCCGCAGACGGCGATCCGGGGTGCCGCCGTACCCATGCCGATCAGCGCGCGACCGACCAGGTCGATCGTCACGAGGATTTCCTCCTCGGACAATCGTTCAATGGCGTCCCGGAGGGATACGTGGGTCGTCGCGTGGGAGACCAGGACTCCGTCGAAGGCCAGCGCAAGCCGGAAACGCTTCGTTCCCGTTAATTCGGCCAGCAATTCGGTGTGGCCGGCGTAGGCATACCCCGCAAGACCCATGGCCGCCTTGTTCATCGGCGCGGTAACCACGGCGGCGATATCACCCGCCATCGCCAGGCGGGCGGCCAGCTTGACCGATTCCACGGCAAGCCGGCCGGCTTCGGCCTGCTCCCGTCCTGGCTTCAGTACGCCCATTTCCACGTCCGCGGCGTTCAGGACGTCCACCGTACCGTGGCGATACCAGCCGGCTGCGGGATGGTCGACGCGGTGGATGCCAGGGACCGGAGCGGGCCCTCCACCGTCTTCGTCTTTGGTAGAGCCGGCATGGACCAATGGCAAGGCACGGCGGATTACCTCATCATGCCCGATGACCAGCGGCCGGCACAGCTCGTAGACCCATCCCTGGGAAAGGATCCTGGCGATGATCTCCGGACCCACGCCGTTCGGATCGCCCAGCGTGATGCCGATGACCGGGCGCTCTTCCGTATCGCTAACTCTGTGGTTTCCATGAGTCCGACTTTCGCTTGACGGCACAGCAGCGTCGTGCGGAGACAGGTGGTCCGGGCGGTCCGAGTAGCTCGGGCGATCAAGGCGGTCTGGGCGGTCCGGGCGGTCCGGGCGGTCCGGGCGGTTCAGGCGGTCCAGGCGGTCCATAGCCTTCGCCAGGGTGTGCCCGTCGCCGAAGGATCCGGGTTTGACGACCGCGCCCATACCATCCTGGGGACCGCCCGCAACCGCGGCCAGGGCTACGCCCGGTTCGATTCCGTCGAGAATCCAGGCACCGTCACTATCCAGTTCGTGGAATACGCTGCCCGCGGTTTCCCCTCCCGTGAGTACGATGCCGCGCGGTTCCGTTGCCGCGAACAGGCGGCGGGCGACTACACCCAGGTTCTCAATGACCACCGACGCGGGGTCGCGGCCGCCGGCCGCCTCCGAAAGCCGCCCCAACCATGCCTGAAGTTGCGACTGGCCTGGCCGCTTCGGTGTAACAACCGCGTTCCGGTCATTCGCCATGACCTCCGTGACGCTTTTTGTCAGTCGATCCGTTTCGTCGCCGCGGTGCCGCTCTTCCATGAACAACAGGGGATCGAAGGAGCAAATGACTGTCGACGCTCGACCTGCGACTTCCGCGACCTGTCGGGTGGTCGTGTCGTGCAGACTGCAGGCGAAGACGAGGACGCGGTTTTCCCTCTGTGGCGACGAGGATGCGGGAGCCCGAGAATTCCGGGATGATAAGGCGCGCGGTTTCCGCGTGAGCGCCAACTTTTCCGCCAGGGCGCCGGCCAGTCCACCGGAGCCGCAAAGCAGCACCGGGGCCGTCCAGTGTTCTGGTAATCGCCTTTCTGCGTACGCTTCACGGTCTTCAACCGCGTACGCTTCACGGCCGACAAGGACCGCGTCCAGCAACCCATTCCATCCCATTGGATCGACCATGTCCACGACTACCGTGGTCTCGGTACCAGACCCGAGCAAGTCGACTGCGTCTCGAATGACTGACGAACCGCCCTGGACGGTTTTCAAATCGATGTGGACCGTCTTTCTTTGGGATCCATTGTCGAGAAGATCCGGGATGTAGGCATGTTGCGGCGGAATGTCGGGACCCGCCATGTCCACGCTCCGTACCGGAACGCCGTGAAGCAGTTGATATCCGCCCACCGTCGTGCGTCCCATTTCAGGAAAAGCCGGAGCGCATACGGCCAGATCGAAGTCCATCCTGTCGCTGACAAGATCGATTTCGAAGCCCACGTGTCCCCTGAGCGTCGAGTCGATCTTTTTGTAGATCAACGCGCCCGACCGGGCCCGTATCGCGTCGCAGGCCGCCCCCACGCGATCGGCGGCTTCAGCCTCGCCGCAGGAACGGCTGTTCGTGTTCAGCACGATCAGGTCCGCCGTATCGAACCGATCCAGCCGGTCGGGATCGGACAGCACGGCTACGGCGAAGTCCCGTTTCACGAAGGGGACCGCCACGTCGTGAGCGCCGGCGAGGTCGTCGGCGAGCATGTAGAGAGGTGTGGTCATTGCGTTGCTTTTTTATTGAGGCGCGTCGTCCAGGCCGGCTCGCGCCTTGATCTCTTCCCAGGAGGGCTCGACAAGTGCATCGCGATCTACCAGTTCAGACATGACTTCCGGCCACTTGGACCCCGATCCGGTGACCAGGCACACGACCGTCTCGTCAGAAGCAAACCGACCCGTCCGGGCCGCCCTGATCGCCCCGGCAACCGATGCCGCCGACGAGGGTTCGACCAGGTAACCGCTCTGCGCGAGCAACCGCACCGCCTCGATGATCTCTTCCTCGGTGACGTCGGTCGCGTCTCCGCCGGAGTCGTAGATGGCCTGCAGCGCCGCGGGGCCGCCGGTGTCGTCGCGAATGGAGAGCGCGATGGAACTCGGATCGGGATGGACGATTACGTCGGCGCGTCCCTGCTGGAACGACTGTACATAGGGGTTGCATCCAGCCGGCTGCACGCCGTGCATGACGGGATGCCGATCGACCAGGTTCAGCGCGTGCATCTCGCTGAATCCCTTCCACGGGCCGTACAGCGAATCGCCCGCGGCGATGGGGCAGAACATCCGATCGGGGACGCTGCCGCCGAGCTGCACGAAGATTTCGAAGGCGATGGTCTTGTAGCCTTCGATGCCGAAGGGCGTACCCGTGGGCATGGGAGTCATCGTCGTGGAAGGATAGTATCCATGGTCCCGGATCAACGTGTCCAGGTACTGAAAGCGGTCTTCCAGTACGAAGGCGTGACCGCCGTACAGGGCAATCATGTCCCGCTGCAGCATCGATGATTCGGGGTGGCAGAGGATGATGCAGGAATCCATCCCCGCGGCGGTGCAGTAGGCCGCGGCCGAGGCGCCGTGATTGCCCGTTGTACTGGCCGTGACCCGGGTGTAGCCCAGGGATTTCGCCATAGAGACCGAGGAGGCGTGGAATCGGTCCTTGAAGGCCCAGGTGGGATTCGTCGTTTCGTTCTTGATATACAGGTTCGACAGACCCGTAGCTTCGCACACCGCCCGGGGCCGAACCAGCGCCGTGTTCCCCTCGCCCAGGGAGATCTGCGCCGCCGGGTCCCGCAGGGGCAGCAGCGCATCGAACCGCCAGATACCGTGACCCGCGCGACCCCAGTCCTCCACGTTCAGACCGGACGCGATCGCCCGGTAGTCGTATGCCACGGTCAAAGCAGCGGCGGCGCCCCCTGCTTTGTCCGCGCAGGCGGGACAGCCGAAGAACATCGGTTCCAGGGGATACTGGGCACCGCAACGGGTACAGGTCAGGCCGAGAACGGACATGGTGCTCTGTCGGGTTTAACGGGAAGTTGGCGGATCTGATTATGTAAAAAGGATGGAAACGCC
>JAJECR010000164.1 GCA_022821935.1 Candidatus Latescibacterota bacterium | reverse complement strand
CGCAAGATCCACATCGACATCGAAACACTCGACTGGACCAACGGTTTCCAGAAGATCGACATCGCCGTGGCTTCGGGACGTCCGCCCGACATCCTGATCAGCACTTCGGGTATCGCGTTGAAATACGCCAGGTTCGGATTGCTGGAATCCTTCGACGACCATCTCGACGAGAAGGACATCCGGGATTTCGGCCCTTTCTACGGATTCAGCGAATACGAGGGCAGGCACTACTTCCTGCCCTTCATCGGCGGGAACCGTTACATGATTGCGAATCTCGAGATTTTCCGCGAGCGGGGCGCCACGCACCTGTTGCCGAGCGAGGGCGACCGGCTTTGGACCTTCGAGCAGTTCCTCGCGGCCGCCCGCGCGACGACTTTCGACCGCGACGGCGACGGTGAGATTGACGTATACGGCTTTGCCATGCCCTTTCAGCGCAACTCTCCGCAACAGGACCAGATGCCCTTCTTCTGGGGGCACGGCGCCCGGCAGTTCAACGACAGCGGCGACAGCCTGGTCATCAATAGCGAGGCGGGCGTGAAGGCCCTGCAGTTCCTGGTGGACCTGGAACACGTGCACCGCGTGGTGCCTCAGGGCTCCGCCGGGCTGCGCACCAACGATGTGACCGACCTGTGGAACGCGGGCCGGCTCGCTATGCGCCAGGCTTTCCATGGTACCCTGCTTTCCTACGAGCGCGCCTTGGAGATCGGCATAATCGAGGAAGGCGTGATCGAACTTTATCCGATGATGTACCCCTCACTGCCCGGGCTCGACCCCGGCGCATTCGTCGTGGCCGACTCACCGTGCGTCTTCAGGCAGGAGGACGCAGAAAAGAGAGCACTCGCCATCGCCCTGGCGAAGTTCCTGACCAACACTCAGCACGAACGGGAGGCCGCCTACGCCATGTCCACCCTGCCGACGCGGTATTCCGCCCTGGACGTCTGGGACGACGATCCCTTCCAGCAGTACGTCCTGCGCGTGGCGCGGTACGGCACGAAGGACGCCATACAGGGGTACGGCATTCCGCTCGTGAGCATGACGCTGAGCGCGTTCCAGGCCGCCATGTCCCGGCAGGCCACGCCGCGGAAGGCCCTGGACGACCTGGCCAGGCGGGGTAACCGCTTCATTCGCAGGGACATCGAGCGCCGTCTCCGCGCGGGTGCGGCGTCCCGGGGTCCGGGACCGTCCTTTTGAGCCTCTACCGAAAGATCCTGAAGGAACGCTGGGCCTACCTGTTCCTCCTGCTTCCCCTTCTGCTTTTCGCGGTCTTCAACATGCTCCCCATGGCCGCGACGATCCTCCTGGGTTTCGCCGATTACTTTCCGGGCGGGCAACCGGTCTGGACCGGCCTGGAAAACTACGCCTACGCCCTTTCGGACGACCTGTTCTGGAAGGCGCTGGGGATCACCACGCTCTACACCTGCGGCGTGGTGCCCGCCAGCCTTTTGATCTCCCTGTTCCTGGCCTACGTCATCTTCGGACTGAAGTACGCCTGGGCCCAGGTCATCTTCAAATCGGCCTTCTACCTCCCCGTGGTGACTTCCGGGGCGATTCTCTCCCTCGTCTGGCTCTGGCTCTTCAACCCGGCTCGGGGCCTGCTCAACTATGGGCTGTCCATCGTGGGCGCAGGCCCCTTCATGTGGACCAGCGATCCCCAGATGGCCCTGCCCTCCCTCATGTTCATGGCGATCATGGGCGGGCACGGCGCTGCCATCGTGCTGTTGACCGCGGCCATGGGCGGCATCCCGTCCAGCTACTACGAGGCGGCGCGGCTGGACGGGGCCGGCCCGTGGCGCCAGTACTGGAAGATCACGCTGCCCCTGCTGCGCCCGACGCTGCTCTACCTGCTCGTCACCAGTACCATCGCATCCTTCCAGGTGTTTACCCAGGTGCTCATGATGACGGGAGGCGGCCCGGACTACGCGACGACCACGCTGGTCTACCTGATCTACACCGATGCCTTCGCGTACTTCGACTTCGGGAAGGCCGCCGCCGAGGCGACCCTGCTTTCCCTCAGCCTGGCCGGTATCGCCGTGCTGCAGTACAAGTGGCTGGCCAGCGACGTGGAGTACTGATGCGAATCGCAGAGCCCGTCCGGCTCTGAACCAGGACAGCCATGTTTCGATACGTTTTCCATATCCTGCTCGTACTTTTCGCCGTACTGACGCTGATGCCGCTATACTGGATCGTCGTTTCCGCGTTCCAGTCCCCGTCCGTGGTCCTTGCCTTTCCGCCCAGCCTGGTGCCGTCGCCCGCGTCGTGGATCAATTTCGCCCGTCTGTTCAACAGTTCGGAGATCCTCTCCTGGATGGCCAATTCCCTCATCGTGACCGGCACGGTGACGGTATCCAACGTGCTCCTCGGCACCCTCGCCGGTTATACGCTGGCCAAGAAGGTTTTTCCGGGACGGCAGACGATCTTCTGGACGGTGATCAGTCTCATGTTCGTCCCGAGCCAGTTGACCATCATCCCGCTTTACGCGCTGATCGTCAAGCTGGACTGGATCAATACC
>JAJECR010000358.1 GCA_022821935.1 Candidatus Latescibacterota bacterium | reverse complement strand
GCTGGATGATTCCCTGCCCGGGGCCGACATCGGTTATCCCTCCACCGCACGCCTCGAGAACGGGAGGCTGGTTACCGCCTACTACACGGCGGGAACAGCGGAAAGGCAGTGGGAGATGTTCCGTGCCGCGGACGTTGCCTGCAAGGTCGTTTCCTACGACGAATCGGCACTGATCGAACACTGGAATAAAAACGCGTAATGCCTTGTTCAAGAAAGTGTTACGGCTTGGAGGCCTTGCTTGCAAATCGTTGATTCCGGTGTGATCCGCGACGGCCGTGCCATCCCGGATCACCGGCGGAACTGCGCTTTCACGACCATCAGCCGGCTGCAGGACGGCACGATACTCGTTTCGGGCCGGTGGGGATCCGCCCGCGATTCGGTGGACGGCCATGCCTGCATATGGGCCACCGCCGATACGGGCCGCACCTGGGCCCTTCGCTACGACGGCTACGGGAAAGGATCGTGGGACGGCACACCAGGCGAAGTGAAGGGACTTACGAGCACGGAACTGGCGCCGGGCAGACTGACGGCCACGGCCCTGTGGGTAGACCGCTCGGACCCGGACCTGCCCTTCATCCACCCTGAAACGCAGGGCCTGTTGCCCATGCGCATCATGCACGTGAATTCAGAAGACGGCGGCTTCACGTGGGGGCCGCCGCGCCGAATGGACACGGCGCCCCATCTCGCCGCTTCCCCCTGTTCGCATCACGTCATCCGGTTGCCTGGCGGGTTCCTGGCTCAGCCCTACGAACAGTGGAAGGAATACGAGGATCCGTCGCCGGGGCGGCCCGCGGCCAGGCTGCGTTTCTCCCGGGACGGGGGCCGGACCTGGCCGGAGTTCGTTACTGTGGCGCAGCACTCCGATAACGCGCTGGCCTACTGGGACCAGCGGCTGGCCGTCCATCCTGTTGACGGCCGCCTGGCGGCCACGTTCTGGACCCACGATTTCGACGCGGGCGTCGACATCGACATCCATATCGCCTGGGGGTCGCCGGATGGCCGTTCGTGGACGGTCCCGCGCGGCACCGGACTTCCCGGTCAGCACTGCCAGCCCCTTGCCCTGGGCGGCGATCGGTTGCTGGCCGCCTATCCGCGGCGCCGGGATCCTCCGGGCATCGTGCTTTCCATCAGCGAGGATTTCGGGGAGAGCTGGGGCCGTGGGCGGGACCTTCTGGTCTACGACAGCACCGCCGGCTCCGAGTCGGGCGCGCGTGGCAGCCGTACGCAGTCCGAACTGTGGGGGGACATGGAGCGCTGGCGCTTCGGCCATCCCCGCATGGTGCGTTTGGCAAACCGCCCGGACCGCTCAGTCCGCCCGTACGACGAGGTGTTCGTCGTCTACTACGCGGGAGATGATGCCATCATGACCGCGCGGTGGGCGAGGGTGCGCGTTTAAGGCCAGGCGCGGCACGGCCACCGATCGGCGCCGCGCTCGAGGTAATCGGTCCGGTTTCAGCCGCGCACTTCCCGCCACGGTCGGGCCATGATCTGCGCAAAACCCTCCGGATCAATTTCCACACCGAGTCCCGGACCCTGGGGCACCGCCACGCAGCCGTCCTCGTCCAGTACGAATGGCTCGGCGAAGTAGCCCTTGCCGATGAACGTCCGCCCATCCTCGCGCCGGCAATTCACTTCGTTGTGCTCCTGGACCAGGAAATTCGACGCGCAGGCATCGATCTGTATGGACGCGGCCAGGGCCAGCGGGCTCAACGGGCAGTGCAGGGCGAGTTTGGCGTAGGCGCTCTCGCCCATTACCGCGATCTTGTGGCACTCGGTGATCCCGCCGGCGTGGCACAGGTCCGGTTGCATCACGGAGAGGGCGTTCTTGCGCAGGGCATCGTAGAAGATCCACTTGCCCATCCACCGTTCCCCCGCCGCGATGGGGATTTCGCTGTTGCGCGCGATGTCCGCGAGCACGTCGACCCGCTCCACGGGCATGGGTTCCTCGATGAACAGGGGACGGTGCGGCGTCAAGGCCGAAATCATCTGTTTCGCCATCGCGGGGTGGGGGTTATGGATGTCCACGGCCACTTCGACTTCAGGACCGGCGCCCTTCCGCACGGCGGCGAAGGCTTCCGCGATGCGATCCACCTCATACGTGGGCTCCAGTCCGGTACCCATGCCCACGTGCAGCTTCATGCACCGGAAACCCCATTCTTCGATGATGACACGGGCTGCCTCGGTATGGGCCTCAGGGAAATCCAGGTCCGTGTCATACGACGGATGATAGCCTTCGTTGTAGGGTTGCCCGGGTTCCACGCACCAGGGAAGCTGGCCGCCCACCGCGCGGTACATGCGAATCCGGTTACGGCAGGCCCCGCCGAGCATGCCATGGACCGGCAGCCCGGCGGCCTTGCCGGCAAGGTCCCAGAGCGCCATGTCGATCCCGCTGATCGCGCTCATCTTCACCGGTCCGCCTACATATCCCGACCCGCCCTCGTACATGGTATGCCAGAGCGACTCCACCCGACAGGGATCTTTGCCGACGAGCAACGGCTCCAGGCGCCGCACCTCGGCGATGACGCTTTCAGGATGGTTTTCCAGGTACGGTTCGCCCCAGCCGAACAGTTCGGTATCCGTGTGGATCTTCAGCCATACCCAACTTGGTGGAACGCGCAGGATCTCGAAATGAGTGATTCGCACGGCAAATGCTCCTTCTTGTCGATGGTAAACACGAAGCGGGAAATACCAGGACGCACGCCTACCGCCCGTAGACCGTCTGGATCATCGCACGGATGTAACCGTTCGCATAGGCCTTGCCGGCCGGACCGGCCATGGATTGGGGAAAGCCCGGCGTGTGGTCCATGCCGAAGGGCCCGCTGTACCCGTTGTCCCGGTAGGTTTCCATGGCCCGGCGCATATCCACCTCGCCTTCGTCGATGAAGACCTCGGCGAATCTCGGCAACCGGCCCTTGACGTTTCGGAAATGGACCAGGGCGATCTTGTTCCGGGAGGCCATCTCGGCGATGATCTCATAGACGTCCCGTGGTCCCGCCAGTTCGGTCATGCATCCCTGACAGAAAAGCATCCTGTGGCTGTCGCTGGGAAACGCGTCGAAGATGCGCCGGAACTGCTCCACCGTGGAACAGATCTGCGCGACGCCGCCCAGTGGTTCGGGAATGGGCGGATCGTCAGGATGGAGCGCCAGGTTGACTCCGGCCTTTTCTGCCGCCGGGACCGCGGCATGCATGAAGTCAACCATGTTGTCCCACATCACCGACTCGGGTACAGGCGGCTCGTGGGACCGGGGACGGTTCCGGTCGAACTCGGCATAATCGAACGTACTGTACACTGCGCCGCCGCGGCCGATGTCGGCGGTGGTACGGAAGTTCCCCATCGGCTTGAAATTCCATGCCAACGTCGGTATTCCTGCCTTGCCAAGACTTTCGATGAGCCGGACAAAGGCCGCCATCTCCTCGTCCCGGTTCTCGGTGGCGAGGGTGATCCCCTCCAGGACCGGCATGAATACGGTCTGCAGCTTCAGTCCGTGGGACTCCGTCTTTTCCCGGGCCTGTTCGAAAAGCTCCGTACTGTCCTTACCCGCCCTCACGTGCCGTTCCGCCTCGACCCGACCGCCGGTCCGGAGATCCAGCTGGATCATATCGACGCTGATTGCACAATAGAAACTGAGCGTATCGTCGTTGAAATCGGTCCAGTTGACGACATCATGAAGGTACATGCGTTTCCCTCCATCCTGGAAAGTCGGAATAGACTGCAGGTTCTGTCCGGGCTGAACGCGGGGAAGTTGGTGTGGTTTTAAGATATACCCGGCAGGTGTCACTGCAATTGAAAACAGCGCATACTCTTCAATACGGCCAGATTGGCCTAACGGAATCGTTCTTCATGCGTTATAATCGAGATCACCGGAACATGCGGCGATAACATACGGTACGACGGGCTTGATCCTGCTACCTTCTTATATCCAGAACGATTTTCACGATATTCAACCCGGAAGAGGAGCCCTTTCATGGCGGAACGCAACTTGAAACAACGCATCGGCAAAGGAGAACAGGTCATCGGCGCAAATGTCGGGATGACCCATACCGAAGATCAGTTGAAAAAGGTGGTCGAAAGCGGGGAATTCGACTTTCTGTGGGTGGACGGCCAGCACAGTGCCTTCAGCGAAGACCGCCTGGTGGAATTCTGCGACAAGGCCGATGGACTGGACATGGACGTCATGTTCCGCATCAAGCATACGTACCACAGCTACCTGGTCGGCAACCTGCTCGACCTCGGTCCGACGGGGATCGAAGTGCCCCAGGTCGAGACCGAGTCAACCGTCGACGAGGCGGTCAACTTCTTCTATTACCCGCAGAAGGGCGTGCGGAGCTGGGGAGGAGAAGCACGGCGCAAAGTGGCGGAAGTCGGGGGCGACCGGCTGGAGTACGCCGCATGGTGGAACGACTACGGCGTGCTGATGATACAGCTCGAATCGATCCCCGCGGTTACCGCCGCGCGTAAACTGGCCCGACCGGGAGTAGACTGCCTGTCCTTCGGCCCGAACGATCTGATGTACAGTATCGAGGCGCACCCGCAACATCCCTTCCGCGAAGTGGACGACTGCGTGC
>JAJECR010000084.1 GCA_022821935.1 Candidatus Latescibacterota bacterium | reverse complement strand
GTGCTATCGTAAGATTATCCGACAGGGTCCGGGTGGAATATCTGGATGATATACGGTCCAGTCATCCGGGCTGCCTGTCTGCTGCAGTCGTAACTCCTCGTGAAGGCAAATTCCGCGACTGGCCAATCCATTTGGTTTCATTCTGTCCCCAGTATGAGACACACCATCCATCATCCGGCATTAAAGATAATACACTGGTAGACACATCGATACATCGCATCATATCCGACATATCACTGCTTATAGGCAGGAAGAACAGTTTCAGGATGATCGCGGCCGGAGATACAACGGTAATGGAAGGAGATGGAACCAATGATTACTGGAGGACCCGCAAAAAAGCAGTGTTTGAAAGAATGACATCAATAGGTCTGCCCAAAATTGGCCCCCGGGGCCCCACGTACTATCATCCCACCCAGACACCTGCGACAGCCACCAGGCAGCTGGATTACGTGTTTGCTTCACGAAGCTTGGAAGGTTCTATCAGCACAAGGGCGCTGAACAAACCGGAAGAATGGGGTCCCAGTGATCACTGCAAAATACTTATAGAAGTGTCATGACATTCCTCAACCAATCGCCGCACCTAACTCGTGGTCCGAGACCGCCCCGTCCGCCCTGCTGAAAAAGAGAAAACCCAGTTTTTTATTTGAACTCTCTTAGTTGTAGCAGTACATTGATCGCAGCAGGTAAGAAGTAGGGAAGACGGTGCGAATCCGTCGCGGACCCGTCGCTGTGACCGGGGACGAAAGCCGCATCAAGAGCCAAAAGGCTCGAGCCACTGTTCCGTCAGGAATGGGAAGGCGCGGCGAGTAGATCGATCCGGAAGCCAGAAGACCGACCTGCCCATAGCTTTCATCGGGACTTCCGTGGACTGAAGTCATCCGATGTACATGGATAATTGCAAGTACGGCCGCCAGGCGGTTTCGTCCCATATTCTCATTCAGGGCGTAGTTTACCGTCGGCCGTGCTCCGAGGATGATAAACGGCATCCCCGTATCTGACCCAGTTCAGGTGCGGGGATTTTTTTATGAAAGGAGCTCAATCTGAAACAACGGCCTGAAGAACCTGTAGTATATCGTCGATCAGCGCACTGAACCATTTACCATGCCAGGAGCCGAAATGAAATCCATACGAGATACATTGTCGTCAATCCTTGGTCTTTGCCTTTTCTCCGTGATGCCGGTTCACGCTCAGAATACACAGGATCCGGCGGACCAGGAACCCAGGTACATTTTCGATACTATTGTGGTAACCGCTTCGAGAACCGAAACACCCCTTAATCAGGTTTCCAGTTCGATCACCGTGATTACGGCCGAAGATATCGAACGTAGCAGCCAGAGTACGGTTGCCGACCTGTTGCGTGACGTGGGCGGGTTGAGCATCGCTCAGAACGGCGGACCGGGTAAAAACGCTTCGGTCTTCCTCCGCGGCGCCGAATCAGCCTACACGCTGTTTCTGATCGACGGTGTCGAAATCAACGATCCCATGTCTCCGGGACGGAGCTTCAGCCCGGCCCATTTGTCCGTGGACCAGGTCGAACGGATCGAGGTGCTTTATGGGTCCCAGAGCACGCTATACGGATCGGACGCCATCGCGGGCGTAGTGAACATCATTACAAGGCGTGGAGAAGGAAGTCCGAAAATCGGCGCATCCATTGAGGGCGGCGCGCTGGGTACGTTTCGAACCCAGGCGGGGTTGAGCGGCGGAGCGGAAGGTTACCAGTATGCGATAGACGGTTCATTCCTGAACACACGGGGTATTTCAGCGAACTCCCTGGGGAGCATGGAAGAAGACGGATACAAAAACACGACGCTGGGCGGGCGTTTAGGAGCGACCCCGGCCGCGAACGCCACCGTCGACCTCACGTGGCGTTACACGGATGGCCGCGCCGATATCGATAACGGCGTCGGGCCCGGTGGCGACGACCCCAACCGGGTAAGCTCTTCCAGGCAGCTTTTCATCAGGCCCTCGGCCACCCTGGCGTTGTGGTCGCAGCGGTGGAAGCAGACCCTGGGATACAGTTTGGTAGACCACAGCAGAGAAGACGACAACCCAGTGGACGAAAATCAGGAAATCGCTTCAAACTCCACGTTCGACGCCCGGTTGCATAAAGTGGACTGGCATAACACATTGCTGCTGTCCGAGGGGAATACCCTCGTATTCGGGGCCGAGACCGAATCGGAACAGGGCGAGTCCGAATCGAAAGGACCATATCCAAGCGTGTTCGACCGGCGGACCGCAAGAATGACCGGTGTTTACCTTCAGGAACTACTGCAGTACGGCGACGCGTTGTTCGCAAGCCTGGGCGTACGAGCCGATCATCACAGCCGGTATGGGTCCAAAGTCACGTACAGTATCGCTCCGAACGCGTATTTGGAGGAATCGGGAACCAGGATCAAGGGCGCCTTCGGTACGGGCTACAAGGCCCCGACGCTGTTTCAACTGTATTCGTCCTACGGGGATTCGACCCTCCAGGCCGGAACCAGCAAGAGCTGGGAAGCGGGGATTGAGCAGTATCTGGCCGATCAGCGTCTGATGGCCGGCGTGACCTATTTTGACAATACTTTCGACAACATGGTCGGTTGGGACAGTGAGACCTCCAGTTACAAGAACGTGTTCAAGGCTACGAGCCGGGGGATGGAGTTTACCGGCCGATATTCGGCATCCGAAGGAACTTCCTTCCGGGCCTACTATACATTTACCGATTCGAAGGACCACGATTCGGATGAGCAGTTGTTGAGAAGGCCGCGGCACAGCGGCGGGATTGTCCTGGACCAGCGTGTAAGGCAGGGAGTCGACCTGAACCTGAGTTACCGTTTCTCGGGGGAACGCCGGGATAACGATTTCTCCACCTGGCCGGCGACTCCGATAACGCTGGATGGCTACGGGATCGTGAATGTTGCCGCCAACTGGAAGATCACGCCGAACATTCAACTGTTCGGACGGATCGACAATCTCTTCGATGCGGAGTACGAGGAGGTCCTGGGTTACGGGACCGTGGGAATTTCGGGTTACATCGGTGTCCGGTTGGGGAACAGCGGTTATTAAGAACCCGGTATGCTGGCGAGGGATGCCTGGTGGTTCCGGTGTAGCGGAATGGCTGGCACCCGGTTATACACTACGCTGATCGATACCGAGTTCGTCCATGATTTGCTGTATGGCGGACCAGACGGGCGAATCGATTTCAATACCCTGTTCCTGTTGACGCTGCCGCTCGCTGCGGGCGCCATCGCCGGGTACCCGGATTTCGTCGACACCTGGTGCCCTGCGCGCGCCCTTGATGCTTTCCGCGAGCCGGTCCACCTCGGCGGACAGGGCCGTCCTCGAAACGAACTTGTCGGGGTCGATGACGAGAATGAACAACGCGTTCTGGTCGAGGTCGTCCGGGGACCGGCCGCTGCAGCCCGCGCCGCTCAGGCCACCAGTCAACACGTCGACCAGGATGCTCAGCGCAAAGCCCTTGTGGCCAGCGATCAGGCTGCCCAGCGGCAGGAGGGCCGCCTGCCTGGGCGTGGAGAAATAGGCCTCGGGATCGGTCGTGGTCTGACCATTGCTGTCGATCAGCCACCCATCGGGTACCGCTTTGCCCCTGTTGCGCAGCATCTTGACCCGTCCCTCCGACGAAACGCCGGTGGAGATGTCGATTAGGATCGGGTCGCCACTTTCCCGGGGAATCCCGACGGCCATGGGATTGGTGCTCATCAGGGGCGAGGTCGCGCCCCAGGGCGCCACGCAGGGATTGCTCCCGGCGTCGTTGGTCATGAGGAGGGCAATGTAGCCGTCTTTCGCTGGCTGTTCCACGTATCCGCCCAGCCGGGCGATATCATTGGCGTTCACGACGCTCGCGCAGCCGATACCGGTTTCCACGGCCTTGCCGACCGTGCGCTTCATGGCCTCGGTTGCCGCCCAGGGGCCCATGCCCTTGTTGGCGTCCAGGTGCAGCGTGGAAACCGTTTCGCCAAGGAGGTCCAGAGGTGCGCCCGGTACCATGTTGCCCGCGCGAATGCCCTCCGTATACATGGTTATCCGCATCACGCCGTGGGAGTGATACCCAGACAGGGAGGCTTCCATGAGCCGCTCGACGACCACCTGTCTCTCGTCTCCTTCCAGGCCCAGTCGCTCGAAGATGCGGTCCATCATCCGCGCCACGCGGTCCGGTTCCATGCGGATGGTACGAGGTTCCCGTTCAGACATACGCGATACTTCCTCCATCCTGTATAGTCCATCCACTGCACGTTGCAGCGCTAAATTCTGCGCGCTTGACCGCCTTCCCGATCCTTCAAGGGCGTAATCTTTTCTCCACTATCCGTCCAGCGCGCCCAGGAGTGCCAGGCCTTCTTCGATGTTCCGCTTCTGTTCGTCGGACGCCTCCTCCATGGGAGCGCGGGGGAACCGGCCGGGACAGCCCTGCAACGTCTGGGCATACTTGGTGCAGGCCGGGAGGTTCGTTCCCCACAGGGCATTCCAGAGTCTCAGCAGCTTTCGGTGCAAATCGAGCGCCCGCGCGTGATCACCGGCCTGTACCGCGTCCCACACGTCCACCGACGCCCGGGGCGCCGCCGTCAGGATGGCCGCGATCGATCCGCGGGCGCCCAGGGTGTACGCCGGGTACATCAGGGCGTCCACGGCGCAGAACAGCAGGTGTTCCGGGTCGGCCATGAGCATCAGGTCGGCAAACAGTTTCAGATCTTCGGCGCTTTGCTTCACCCCGACGACGCCGGGCACTTCGTCCATGATCCGGCACAGCAGTTCCGGTGAGAGATAGCTCCAGGGCACCACGTTGTAGATGATGATGGGATGTTCCACTTCCTCGCCCATCACCCTGAAATGCTCCTGCATGGCATCATCGTCCGGGCGAAAGAGGTAATGGACCGGGGTCACCTGCAGCGCCGCTACGTCGAGGTCGGCGATGGCCTTGCCCCTTCGTACCGCGTCGCGGGTGCTGTCGACAATGATGCCGGCGACGATCGGCACGCGCCCCGCCGCCGCATCCAGGGTCGTGTCCACAAGCCCCCTGAACTCATCGACGTCGATCGTATGGCCCTCTCCCGTGCTGCCGCCCACCGCGATGCCATGCGCACCCTGGTCGATCAGCCAGTTGACCTGTTCCTTCATGGCACCGAGATCCACGTCGCCGTCCCGGGAGAATGGTGTGGTCGCCGGGGGGATTACACCCCGCAGGTCGTTCAGCATGTCTTCCTCCTTCGATTGGTCAGGTTCGCTCTGACTGCGTTTCGCGCTGGTTTCGATTCACGCCGACTACGTTTCACGCTGACTACGTTTCACGTTATTGTGGTCGTCTGGTCGAGCTATATTTGATTCGACTCAGGACACCTATTGCGTCGGCCTGCCGGTTTCACGCCGCGCCGGAGCACCCGCCGCGTCAGCCTTCCGGCATGTTCTGCGCAGAATCATCCGGCAGTTTCCACGTTGCGCCGGGACGCCATGTGCAGCGCCATGATGACCACCGCCGTGCCAATGCCCCAGGTTGCCGGAGACACGCCGCCCATTCCGCTTCCGTTCGTAGACAGATGCACCAGAATCATCACCAGGACGGAACCGGCAATCGTCGCAAGGGCGCCGTTCGCATTCGGCCTTCTGGAATATAGTCCCGCGATCAGGGGTACGAACAGGGCCACGGAGAGTATGCTGTAGAAGATGGTCAGCGCCGTGATGACGTCCGGGAGCACGACTGCAAGGACGACACCGGCGAGTCCCGCGACTACAGCCGTAATCCGGCTGACGGTCAGCATTCGCTGCTCGGACGCGCCGGGTTCGATGTAGGTCTGGTACAGGTCCCGGCTCAGCGATGTCGTCAGCATGAAGAGCACGGCGTCCGCCGAACTGATCTCCGCGGAGAATACGGCCGCCAGGGTCAGTCCGCCGATCCAGAAGGGCAGTGCATCCATCAGCAGTCGCGGCAGCGCCAGGTCCTGGGAAGGCAGGGACGGAAAAGCGTGGTAGGCCGCCATACCGAGCATCGCCGGTATGAAAGCAAAGAGCATCAGGGCTACCGCGTTTACGCTGACTCCCCGCCTGACCGTCCGCGCGTCCCGCGCCCCATAGATCTTCTGCAACAGGCCCGGGGAGACAATGAATGCGGGAACCAGGACGATGAAGTAGGCCCAGATACGGGATGGATCGTCCCCGAACCAGTTCGTGAAACCTGCCTTCGCCACCCCTTCCCCGGCCAGAAGATTGCCCCCTGAGACGATCAGAAGAAAAGCCAGGATGAATCCGGAAAGCTTTACGACCAGTTGGACCATGTTGACCCGGGCGGTGGACGTCAGGCCTCCGAAGGTGAAATACACGACCACTACGGCGCCGCCGGCCAGGCAGGCGATATACTTCGGGATGCCCAGGACCAGGTTGAGGATCCAGGCCAGGGGGATGAACTGCCCGGCCAGGATCGCCAGGGAACCGAACCAGAGTAAAACGGCGATGAGACCCCGCACGCTGCGGCTGTAACGGTGCTCCAGATAATCCCCGACCGTGTAGAGGTTGTGGTCCCTGGCCACGCGCCACATGCGGGGGCCCACGGTCAGTCCCAGGATGAGGCTGCCGATGCCCGCGGATCCCACCCACCACCACGCCGACAGTCCGTGGGTATATCCTATGCCGGTGGCACCCACCGTCGATCCCGCTCCAAGGTTGGCGGCCAGCAGCGTGGAGAAAAGCAGTGCGGGAGACAGCCGACGGCCGGCCACGAAGAAATCCTCGGCGCGGCGTACCGACCGCGACGTCCACCAGCCGATCACCATGAGGAAAATGGAATAGACGAGGAGGGCGGTTACGTAGGGGGACATAACGCTTCAGCGTACAGGTACGGGTTTGGGAACATGTACGGGTATGGGCATGGGTATAGGTACAGTTGCGCGATCGGCCGCACGGGGACGGGGCCATTCCTGTCGAGGGGCACTCACAGGCTCCTCCGCGGCGGGGGTCATCCGCTGTCCAGGTCCGAATAGGACGGATACCCTTCCAGTCCCTCGGCCGTTACGACGGCTCGGATGATCGCCCGCGTAACGGCTTCCGCCGCAAGGATGGACACCAGGGACAGGTTCACGTCACCCTTCCAGGTCCCGGTGGCCATGGTGAAGAGGGTATCCCCATCCGCCTGCAGATGGGCAGGATTGATGGCGCGTGCCAGTCCGTCGTGCCCTACCTGGGCGATGCGGCTCGCCTGGGTCTTGGTCAGTCCGGCATTGGTCACGATCACACCGATGGTCGTATTCCCGGGCGGCGTCTCCAACCGAAGCGACCCGGACTCGCGAATCCGCCTGGCCACGTGAACGAACCCTGACCCGTCCGGCATCCTTGCGCCGGCGAGCACGCGGCCCGTATCCGGATCGTACACGTCGCCCACGGCGTTCACGGCGACGATAGCGCCAACCCTGAGTCCATCGGGCGTGGTGAAGCAGGCGTTGCCGATGCCGCTTTTCATGGCCGTGCGCGTTCCGCGCGCGCCGACGGACAACTTTCCGACCGTGGCGCCCGCGCCCGCGCCGATACTGCCCTCGGGTACCAGATCGGATGTCGCCGCCTGGCAGGCCTGGTAGCCGGCATCCGCGTCGGGGCGGATCTCCGGTCTGCCTCCGATGCCGAGATCGAAGAGGATCGCGGCGGGAACGATCGGAACCCTGGCTATGCGCACGTCGAAACCGATGGATCTTTCTTCGAGATAGCGCATCACGCCCGTGGCCGTGTCCAGGCCGAATGCGCTGCCGCCCGACAGAACAATGGCATGAACACGTTGCACCATGTTCACGGGATCGAGCAGATCGGTTTCCCGGGTGCCTGGCGCGCCTCCGCGCACGTCCACGCCGCCCACGGCGCCTTCTGCCGCGAGGATCACCGTGCATCCTGTCGGTCGCCGCGCGTCGGTGAAATGCCCGACCCTGATCCCTTCAACGTCTGTAATGGATCCCGACGGGCCGTACGGATCGTCCGTCTGGCCGACAGCGGATTCGTTCCATCCGGTCAGGCCGGACAGGACCCCGGCGCCGGTGACTCCGGCGGTTTTTTCGAGAAAAGATCGTCTGTTCATTTTTAGCGGCGGCCGATGAAACCTGGGGTGATGGATCGCCCGTAAGACCCGTTACGGGATACAGTTTCCGCCAGATCAAGATGAATAATCAGCAATCCGCAGTCAATTCAAATGTAATCACTGCCGGGTACAACGCTAAGTGTCCACTGCGAGGCATCTGGTACCGTACCGGTTCTATCCTCACGCGGCCGCGGACGCGTCCCGACGGACAAAGTCCAGGCGGTCGCCTTCGCGGATGACGCGAATCGCGTCGCCTTCCCGGAACTTGCCTTCGATCAGCGCCATGGACAGCGGGTTCTCGACGAACCTGCGAATGACCCGCTTGAGGGGCCGCGCGCCGTATTGGGGCTCATAGCCCGCTTCTGAAAGCAGGGTCTCGGCTTCGGGGGACATGTCCAGCGACAGTCCGGCCTGTTCCGAGATCCGTCCCTGCAGTTCCCGGACCTGGATGCGGATGATATCCCGGATGTGATCCCGGCCGAGGGGATGGAATAGGATGATTTCCTCCAGCCGGTTGACGAATTCGGGACGAAAATGGGACCGCACCGCGTTCATTACATCCGACCACACCTGCTCGCCCAGGGACGTGTCGTCCAGGGACGCGCCGTGGCCGCCGATATACTCTGTCCCGATGTTGGAGGTCATGATAATCACCGTATTCCGGAAATCCACCGTGCGTCCCTGGCCGTCGGTGAGCCGGCCGTCGTCGAGTACCTGCAGTAGGATGTTGAACACGTCGGGGTGCGCCTTTTCGATCTCGTCCAGCAACACGATCTGGTAGGGCCTGCGCCGCACGGCTTCCGTGAGCTGCCCGCCTTCTTCGTACCCCACGTAGCCTGGAGGCGCTCCGATGAGGCGGGCGACGGCATGGCGTTCCATGTATTCGGACATGTCGATGCGCACCATGGCGCCCCTGTCGTCGAAGAGAAACTCGCCCAGGACCCGGGCCAGTTCGGTCTTGCCCACACCCGTGGGACCGAGGAAGAGAAAGGAGCCGATGGGCCGGTTGCCATCCCCCAGACCGGCGCGGTTTCTCCTGACGGCGTTGGACACTGCGGCGATGGCTTCATCCTGACCCACCACCTGGCGGTGCAGCCGGGATTCCATCTTGACCAGCTTTTCGACCTCGCCTTCGACCAGGCGGCTGACCGGGATGCCCGTCCACTTCGATACGACCTGGGCGACATCCTCCTCGTCCACTTCCTCCTTGAGCATCCTGCGCTCCTGCTGAAGTTCGGCGAGCGCCCGGTTCTTCTCCTCGAGTCTGCCGTCGAGTTCAATTTGCTCGCCGTACTGGATACGGGCCACCCTTTCGTAGTCACCGGTCCGCTGCGCCCGGTCGGCTTCGATCTTCAGTTGCTCGGTCTGTTCCTTGATTTCCTGGATCGTCTTTACCAGTTCTTTCTCGGCGAGCCAGTGCGCCCGCAGCACGCTACGCTGCGCTGCAAGGTCGGCCAGCCGGCTTTCCACGGGCTTGAGGCGTTCCTCCGCGTCGTCCTCGCGCTTTACGGCTTCGCGCTCGATCTCAAGCTGGCGGATCTGCTTTTCCAGGTCGTCCAGTTCGGCCGGCATGCTGTCGATCTCCATGCGCAGGTTCGCGGCGGCCTCATCGATCAGGTCGATGGCCTTGTCCGGCATGAACCGGTCGCTGATGTACCGCTCCGCCAGGGTCGCCGCCGTGACCAGGGCGCCGTCGCGGATCCGTATGCCGTGATGGACCTCGTAGCGTTCCTTGAGCCCGCGGAGTATGGACACGGTGTCTTCGATGGAGGGTTCGCCAACGTATACGGGCGCGAACCGCCTTTCGAGGGCGGCGTCCTTCTCGATATGCTTCCGGTACTCGTCCAGGGTCGTCGCGCCTACGCAGCGCAGGGTCCCCCGCGCCAGCGCCGGCTTGAGCATGTTGGACGCATCCACGGCGCCTTCCGCGGCGCCCGCTCCGACAATGGTATGCAACTCGTCGATGAACAGGACGATATCGCCCGCAGCCGCCTCCACTTCTTTCAATACGGCCTTGAATCGCTCCTCGAACTCGCCGCGGAACTTGGCGCCGGCCAGCATGGCGCCCATGTCGAGACTGATCACCTTGCGTCCCTTGAGGGATTCCGGCACGTCCTCGGCCACGATCTTCTGGGCCAGCCCTTCGACGATGGCCGTCTTCCCCACGCCGGGTTCGCCGATGAGGACCGGATTGTTCTTGGTGCGACGCGACAACACCTTGATCACCCGCCGGATTTCCTCGTCCCGCCCGATGACCGGATCGAGCCCACCCTCCCTGGCGAGGTCGGTCAGGTCCCGGCTGAACTTTTCCAGGGCCTGGTAACCGGATTCCGGCGTCTGACTGGTGACGCGCTGACTCCCCCGGACCTCTTTCATGGCTTTCATTATGCCGTTGCGATGAACGCCGGCGTCC
>JAJECR010000024.1 GCA_022821935.1 Candidatus Latescibacterota bacterium | reverse complement strand
CTCAACCTTCCGTCGCCAGCTTGCTTTGGGCGGGCTGGAAGTGCACCGCGGCGATGGCCTCGCGTACCTTGTCCACGTTCTCGGTGAAGAGGATGCCGAGCTGGGTCAGGGTCCGGTCCATCCGCGTGTTCTTGTCGTGCACGGGGAAGATGTGCAGGTTCTGGAACCGGGCCCTTACGTCGTCCACCATCTCGCCGGCCATGACGACCAGGTCCGAGTCCTTGAGCACGGACAGTTTTTCCTCGCTGAACTCCTCCACGCGGATATTCATCTCGTCCAGGAAGGTGTGGAGCACCCGGCTCACGTCCCCGTTGGAAACGGCCAGGAGTACGCGCTTGTAGCGGTCCGGCGCCAGGGATACGTTCTCGGCGCGAAGATCGGCCAGGTATTCGGTGTGCTCCTTGAACCACCGCCGGAGGATGGAGTAGCCGTTCAGACGAAGCAGGCCGTTGCGCAACTGGCGGGTCGCTTCGCGCTTGTTGAACTTGAGGGCGTTGAACGCGGCGCTGCCGAGCTTGTAAAGGATGCGGTGCGGCGCGTACATGCCCTTCATGCCTTCCATCACCGTGTTGACCAGCTCGTAGCGGGTCATGTTCGGTACGGGGTGGTTGGCGTGATGGCCGTCGTAATGGCTCCAGTCGCGGCTCAGGTACTCCCCGCCCTGCAGATCGTAGCGAATGGTGTCCTCGGAACCGGGCAGGTAGGTGAGGATCATGCACTGCGACGTCGCCAGGTCCTTCTTCTTGGCGAATTCGAACTGGTGCTTGATGGTCTCCGGATGGTCCGAGTCGGCGCCGGCGATGAACATGGCGTGGAGATCGATGCCGTGGCCATGGATCGCGTCGATGGCCCGTTCCACGTCGTGGGCCGTCTCCTTCTTGCCGTACAGCTCCAGGGCCGTTTCGTCGATGGATTCGAAACCGACCATCACGCGGTCGCACCCGGCTTCCCGCATCTTCTTCATGAGCGCCGGCTGCTTGGAGATCTCGTGGCGCATCTGCGCCGCCCAGGGAATGATCAGCCTGCGGTCGATCATACCTTGCATGATGGCCATGGTGCGGTCGACCGGGACATTGAAGATATCGTCGGCAAAGAAGAGATAGTTGAAGTCCGGTATCTTCGTATAGACTTCCAGCATGTCAAGCACACGCTCGACCGAGTGTCCCCGCAGCTTGTGGCCGTTCAGCTTGGTCACCGTACAGAAGCTGCAGTCCCACGGACAACCCCTTTGGGTCTGTATCGACATGATGTCCATTTTACCCCGGGGTACGAGGGTGAAGTCGGGAATAGGCAACACGTCCAGGTCTTCCGCCTTGGGCCGCTCCGGATTGTGTACCGCCTGGCCGTCTTCCATCCAGGACAGGTTGGCGATGCCGCGGTAATCGGCGCCGGATTCCAGGCAGCGGACCAGTTCGACCAGCGCCTCTTCGCCCTCGCCGCGCACCACGAAATCACAGTGCTGAAGCGCTTCGTCCGGCACGAAGGTCGGGTGCGTCCCGCCCATCACGATCGTCTTGTCGGGGTAGACGTTCCGGATGAAATCGGCGTACTGATAGGATCCGGGCGCCGTCGACGTCAGGGAGGAGATGCAGATCAGATCGGCTTCCCCGAACTCGTTCGTATCGATATCCTCCACCTCTTCCAGCATCACTCTGACGCCGTAACCCAGGTTCCGCATGATCGTCGCGAGCACCAGGCAGCCGATGCGCGGTATATAGGCATCCGAATACACATGGAGATGGGAGGACTTTGGTTCGAGAAATAGGATGTGCTTGATACTGTTTCGCATTGCTTGCTCCTGTAGAAACCGTCCGGAACCGCACCGTCGGCGTTGTCTACTGCATGGATGCGATAAATCGGTCGAACAGGTAATCGGCGTCGTGCGGCCCCGGTGACGCTTCGGGGTGGTACTGTACCGAAAACACGGGATATCGGCGGTGTCTTAGTCCTTCGAGCGTCTGGTCGTTCAGATTGATGTGGGTCAACTCCACCTCGGCTTCGTCAAGGGTGGAAGCGTCGATGGCGAATCCGTGATTCTGGGCGGTGATTTCCACCCGTCCCGAGTCGCACTGTCTTACAGGCTGGTTGGCGCCTCGGTGTCCGAACTTCAGCTTGAACCGCTCTCCGCCCAGCGCCATGCCGAGTAGCTGGTGACCGATGCAGATGCCGAATATGGGTTTCTGCTCGATCAGGACTTTCAACTCTTCAATGGCATAATGAACGGCCCCGGGATCGCCCGGTCCGTTGGATAACATGATTCCGTCGGGGTTAAGCCGCAATACCTGTTCGGCCGTGTAGTCCGCCGGCAGCACGAGCACCCGGCAGCCCCGGCGCGCCAGGTTGCGCAGGATGTTGTGCTTTACTCCGTAATCCATGACTACGACCCGAAACGTCCCGGGCTTGTCGAAGTCATCCCAGATCTTCTCCGGATCGTCGCCGGGAGGATCCACGTGGATACGGTGATCTCCCTCCCACCGGTACGGCCGGTCCGTGGTCACTTCGCGGACCAGGTCCATGCCTACCATTTTTGGCACGGCCTTTGCCTGTTCCACGAGTCCACCGGGGTCCGTCGCGCCGGATCGTATCACGCCGCGCATGACACCGTCGACGCGAAGCCGCCGGGTCAGTGCCCGGGTATCTATGCCGGAAATGCCCACTACGCCATGATCGGCCAGGAAGCGATCGAGACTATCGGTCGAACGCCAGTTGCTCGGATTTCGCTGGTATTCCCGGACCACGAATCCTTCCACGTGCGGATGGAGCGATTCCAGGTCCCCGGGGTTCACGCCGTAATTCCCGATCAACGGGTAGGTCATGGTGACGATCTGACCTTTATACGACGGGTCGGTCAATACTTCCTGGTATCCGATCATGCTGGTGTTGAAAACGACTTCTCCCACCTTTTCCCCAGTAGCGCCGAAGGATTCGCCTTCGTAGACTGTGCCGTCTTCCAGGGCCAGCCATGCCTCCATAAACGCTCCTTCAAGGGGATACCGGTGGGATTCGTTCGGATATTAGGATTACGATACCCGCATCCGACCGTTGTGTCAAGGAAAATCGCCCCGGCGCGCACCACGGCCAATACGCCCAGGTATCCGTCCGCGGAGGCCCCGGCTGACCGCTGATATCGCTTTACGCGCGGCAATACTGCGGGTATATTACTAAGCCTCCGGGGAGGAATCCGAGTGACATTCTTGAACGCGTTGATGCTCCTGGGTCTCGCGGCGGTCGCGGTGCCGGTTGTCATACACCTGTTCCATCGCCGGCGAGTCTCCACCGTCGACTTCAGTTCCGTCATTTTCATCAGGGATCATCATCTGCAGCGGTCCCGGGCCCTTCGGCTGCGGGAACTGCTGCTGCTGTTGCTCCGAACCCTCATCGTCCTGTTCCTTGTGCTGGCTTTTTCCAGGCCGCTCGTCGAAGGCCTGGCGGGTTCGTTAATCGGCAGCAGCCTCCAGCAACGGACGGTCTTCGCCATCGTGCTGGACAATTCGTACAGCATGGAAGCCGGCCGTTACGGCGTCACGCCATTCTCCGCCGCAAAGGCCGAGGCCGGACGCATCATCGACGCGATGCGGGAAGGGGACGAGGGTTTGATCGTGCTGTCGGCCGCGCCCCCCGATGCCCTGCCTCCCGTTCCAACTGCCAGCATGGAAATGCTTGGGGAACTGCTGGCGGAATTGGAAGCATCCGAAAGATCGGGGGATATGGCCGGCGCCCTGGATCTGGCGCGGCAGAAACTGTCCGGCTTCGTCGCGGCGAACAAGCGCATCTATATTCTGTCGGACATACAGCGGAGCGACTGGCGAAATCTCGAGGAAT
>JAJECR010000113.1 GCA_022821935.1 Candidatus Latescibacterota bacterium | reverse complement strand
TTGGGTTGTATTATTCCTTCCGATGTGTCATATTGAAGACCCCTTTATCCTGTGATTCCTCTTGGCGAATCCGAAACGCCATCGGCAACGCCGTACGCCCGCGGTTGAATGACCGGCCCGGTCGAGCGCTGCGGCGACCAGGAAGGTGAACGCGGAATTGAACGTTCTCAGGAAATTCGTACGATTCGTGGACGGATTGAACGAACGCGTCGGCACGGTCGTGTCCTGGTTCACGACCCTCCTGGTGTTAACGGTCTGTCTCGACGTGTTCACGCGGTATTTCCTGCGCAGAAGCAGCGTGGCGGTGCAGGAACTGGAGTGGCATTTCTTCGCCGTGATCTTCCTGCTCGCCTCGGCATGGGCCCTGAAGCACAACAAGCACGTCCGCGTAGACGTGCTGTACATGAACTTCAAGCCCCGGAACCAGGCCCTCGTGAATCTCATCGGCAGCCTGCTGTTTCTGCTTCCCTTCGCGGTAATCGCCATCTGGAGTTCCCAGAATTTCGTCCTGAATTCCTTCCGGATCGGCGAAGTTTCACCCGATCCCGGGGGACTGCCCGCCCGCTACATTCTGAAAGCCATGATCCCTATCGGATTTTCGCTGATACTCCTGCAGGGACTGGCCATGGCGGCACGTTCCTTCGACCGGTTCATCCATGACGGAGAAGACCCTACGGGCGATGAGGATGAACCACCTCCGAAGGGGCTTTCGGCCAGGGAGGACACGGTTTGATCGAAGCCATGCCGCTCATCCTGTTCGCGGTCCTCTTCCTGATGCTCCTGATGGGGTACCCGGTCGCCTTCACCCTCGGCGGCGTGTCCGTACTGCTCGGGCTGATGACCTTCGGGGCGGATTTCTTCAACCTGCTGCCCCTGCGCATCTGGGGCGTCATGACGAATTACGTCCTGCTCGCCGTGCCCCTCTTCGTCTACATGGGCGTCATGCTGGAGAAATCCGGACTGGCGGAGGACATGCTGGAGACCATGGCCCTGCTCTTCGGCCGGCTGCGGGGCGGACTCGCCGTGGCGGTCGTGATCGTGGGAGCGCTACTTGGCGCGTCGACGGGCATCGTGGGGGCGACGGTCGTGACCATGGGCCTGCTCAGCCTGCCTACCATGCTGAGGCGGGGCTACAGTCCCCAGGTGGCGACAGGGACGATCGCCGCGTCGGGTACGCTCGGACAGATCATCCCGCCCAGTGTGGTGCTCGTGCTGCTCGGGAGCATCCTCAACGTGTCGGTCGGCGACATGTTCATCGGCGCCGTTATCCCCGGCGCCATCCTAGTGGGCATGTACCTCGTATGGATCTCCATCGTCGCCCTGTTCAAACCCACCGAGGCCCCCGCCATGCCCGCCGAGGAACTGGCCGCGTTCCGGGAGAGCGGCATGTTCAGGAAGATCATCAGGGCCTTCCTGCTACCCCTGGGCCTGATGACCGTCGTGCTGGGCTCCATCTTCGCGGGGATCACCTCGCCAACTGAAGCGGCGGCCGTGGGCGCGCTGGGCGCTACCCTGCTCACCGTCTTCCAGGGCAAATTCTCCTATGAAACGCTGAAGGCGGTCATGAAGGAGTGCACGCATATCACGTGCATGGTCTTCTTCGTGCTGGTGGGGGCCGAGGCCTTCGGTCTGGTCTTCCGGGGCATGAAGGGCGACGCGTACATGACCAGCCTGATCATGGACGCCAACCTGAGCACCTACGCCTTCCTCGCCCTGGTCCTCGTCATGATCTTCATCGCCGGGTTCTTTATCGACTTCATCCAGATCACCTACATCATCGTGCCGGTCGTCACGCCGATTTTCATCGCCTTCGGAGTCGATCTGCTGTGGCTCGGTATCCTGATCGCGGTGAACCTGCAGACTTCCTTCCTCACGCCACCCTTTGGGTTCTCCCTGTTCTATCTCAAAGGCGTAGCGCCGCCCGAAGTGCAGACCCGACATATCTACCGGGGTATTCTGCCTTTTATCGTCATACAGCTCATCTGCCTGAGTTTGCTGGTCTACACGCCTTACCTCGCTACCTGGCTGCCGAGTCTGCGCTAGGTAAGCGGTTACACCCTGCTAGTACCCGATCGCGCATCCGTCCTTGCGGGGCTCCGACGCGCCGTGCAGCATGCCCGTATCCAGGTCTATGCGTATCGCCTGGTAGCCGCCGTACCCGTGGGGGGACCGGACAATCCGGTGGCCCTTTTCGGCGAGCCGCCGGAAGGTCTCTTCACTGATGCCGTCCTCCACGGTGAGCCTGCCCCCGCCGGCCTCCATGGGGGCGCCGGTGGGCTCGGCCGAACCGTAATGCTGGAAGCGCGGGGCGTCGCCCGCTTCCTGCACGTCCATGCCGAAATCGATCATGTTGCAGAGGACCTGCGCGTGACCCTGCGGCTGCATGGCGCCGCCCATCAGGCCGAAGGTGAGCCAGGGCCGGCCGTCCTGCGTCACCATGGCGGGGATGATGGTGTGGAAGGGGCGTTTGTGGGGAACCAGGGCGTTGCGGTGCGCCGGATCCAGTGAAAACAACTGTCCCCTGTTCTGGATCGGAAACCCGGTGCGCTCCGGTACAATACCAGAACCGAATCCCCGGAAGATGCTCTGGATGAAGGAGACGGCGTTGCGCGCTTCATCAACGACCGTCATGTAGGCCGTGTCCCCGTGTTGCAGGATGGGATCGCCGGCCGGGACGTCGACCGCCGCCCGGTCCCGATGGATGCGGCCGCGCTGCCTATCGGCGTATTCCCGGGACAGCAGGGATTCCACGGGCACGTCCGCGAAGGCGGGGTCGGCGTAGAACACGGCGCGGTCTGCGTAGGCGAGTTTCTTGGCTTCGATCTGCAGGTGCAGCGTCTCCGCGGACTGGCAGCCCGTTTCGACGAGGTCGTAGCCTTCCAGGATGTTCAGGATCTGCAGGGCGGCGATACCCTGCCCGCTCGGTGGCAGTTCCCAGACCGTATGGCCCCGGTAATTCACGCAGACCGGATCGTCCCAGGTCGACACGTGGTCCCGGAAATCTTCGGGGCTGAACAGTCCGCCCGCGTCGCGCGAACAGGCCACGATGGCGTCGGCGATTTCGCCGTGGTAGAACGCGTCTCGGCCGCCTTCGGCCAGAATGCGGTAGGATCGGGCCAGGTCCGGATTACGGAATACCGAACCGGGTTCGGGAGCCCGGCCGCCGGGCAGATAGACCCGGATGACTCAGGCCAGGGCTCCAGCAGCGACGTGGACCCCGCCCAGTCCCGCGCGATGATGTCCGAAACGGGGAAACCGTTCTCCGCGTAGTCGATAGCGGGTTCCAGCACCTTTGCCATGGACATGGTGCCGAAGCGGTCCAGGAGGCAGTCCCAGCCGTCGACGCAGCCCGGCACGGACCAGTTCAAGGGGCCGGTATCGGGTACGTAGTCGTATCCCAGTCCGGCATAGTGCTCGATCGTGGCCGCGTAGGGCGCCCTTCCGCTCGCGTTGAGACCGGTGAGCTCGCCGCTTTCGGCCTCCCATACGATGGCGAACAGGTCGCCGCCGATACCGCAGGACATGGGTTCCACCACGCCGAGGGCCGCGTTGACGGCGATGGCCGCGTCAATGGCGTTTCCGCCCGCCTTGAGGATATCAATGCCCGCCTGGGCGGCCAGCGGCTGGCTCGCGGCCACCATGCCTCTGGGCGCCATGACGACCGAGCGCCGCGAGCCTCGGTATGTGTAGGGATCATATCGCATGGTCTGTGTTATACTCCGGTCAGATAATGGTCAACGGTAGAAAGTCTCGGCGTTGTGCCGGGGCAGGTAGCCGATCTCTTCCCTCGGCGTCTGAATGTCGAAGATGTTGTACGTGTTGTCTGAAATGACGAAATAGTGCCGCCCCGGGGGCAGCGTGCCGTTGCGATGGGCCGAGTAGGCGGCGTGGACCATGGCCGCCGCGTCCTGCTGATGGCACCATACGGCGAAATACCCCCGTTCCTCCACGATGGGCGTGTTGCCGGTGTTCACGCCGCCCCAGCGGACCGCGAGCGCACCGCGGCCCTGATCTGCCGCCCGTTCCACCCAGGTCTCGACATAGGCCTTTTCACGGCCGTAGTCGTTGATCGGGCAGGCGGGCAGGTGCGCGGAGATCGGCGCGGGCCAGTTTCGGATCGCATCGAACCTTCGTTCCGCGATCAGCGCGTACGCGCCCGATTCGAAAAAGCGATAGGCGTCGTCCACCGCGTGCACCGAGCTCGAACCCACGATCAGGGGGCCGTGGTCGAGTCCCAGCACCGATTCGAACACCAGGTCCGTCATCCGGTTCATTGCGGCGAGATCGCCCTGCCGGGCCAGGTAGACGACGAGATCGAATCCGGGCAGCATGGCCCTGAATCTCTCCGGTTCTTCGACGATGTTCATGTCGATGATCCGGTCAGCCCGGTCAGCCCGGTCGGCCCGGCCTTCGCCGCCGCGGCATCCGGCCCTGTCGGGCGCGCCGGGCAGGTCGATGGAACAGAACCGGTATCTTTCATCCATCTCCGGCAGGTACAGCCGGAGTCCGGACCCGATCGTCCCCCGTCCGCCGATGAGTAACGTGTTAAACGCCATGGGGTGCTTTCAGTAGGCTTCCAGGTAGAGCGATTTGATTTCGTCCGCCGTCGGAACGCGCGGATTGTTCTGCGGACTACCCGACGCGAGGGCGTCATCGGCCATCTTGTCCAGCGCGGCCGTCAGGGCCTCTTGCGTTATGCCGCAGTCCCGCAGCCCGGGGATCTGGACTGTATCATTCAATTTCTGCAGACCGTCGACAAGCCTTTCGCAGGCCGTCTGCGAATCGTCCCCTTCCCCAGCCCACCCGAGCTTGCGGGCGAGGGCCGCGTACCGATCGGGTGCCGCCGGTACGCTGAACCGGGTGACGGCCGGCAACAAAACGGAGTTGCTCAGGCCGTGGGGAAGATGGAAGACCGCGCCGAGGGGCCTGCTCATGCCGTGCACGAGACAGACCGAGCTGTTGGCGAAGGCCATGCCGCCCAGGGAGGCCGCTTCCATCATGCCCTTTCGGGCCTCGTGGTCGCCGGGATGCTTCCAGGCCTGGACAAGGTGCCTGCCGACAAGGCCGACACAGGAAAGGGCGAGCGCGTCCGTCATCGTGCCCGCCTTGCGCGACACGTAGGCTTCGATCCCGTGGGTCAGCGTATCCACGCCCACGTTGGCCGTCAGCGGCCGGGGCATGGACAGGGTCAGCGTGTAGTCGACAAAGGCCGCCGTCGGCAGGAGATGGGCGTCCAGCATCATCATCTTCACGTTCCGGCGCGTATCCGTGATGACGGTCACACGGGTCATTTCACTGCCCGTGCCGGCCGTCGTGGGAATGGCGAACAGCGGCAGGCCGGGCCGGGGTATCCGGTGATAGCCGGCATACTCGGAAAGGGGACCGTCGTTGGCAGCCATGACCGCGATGCCCTTGCCCACGTCGATGCTGCTTCCACCGCCGACCGCGATGACGCCGTCGCATCCGGTTTTTCCGAGTATATCCAGCCCTTCTTCGACGTTCACATCCGTCGGTTCGGGCGTCACGCCGCCGTAGACGTGCGATTCGATCCCCGCCTGGCGGCACTGGTCGGCAATGCGGGCGGGCAGGCCCTGCTCGACCAGGAAAGGGTCGGAGACCACCAGTACACGCTTCAGCCCAGCCCGGACGGCCTGTGGGGCGGCTTCGTCGCTTGCGCCCGCCCCGTTGATAATGATGGAGGGAATGTTGATCTGTACGGGGCCGGCCATCGTCAGGTAACTCCCTTGATGACGTCGCTGTAGTGCTGAAAGGAACCCGACGCTACGACCTCGCTCAGGGCGTGCACGGCAGCGTGCAATTCCTCGTAAGTCGTGTAAAGCGGTGCGATGCCCAGCCGTATGTTATCGGGCATGCGGAAATCGGTAATGACCTTTTTCTCCTCCCGGATCGCCTGGTCGATGCGATATCCCTCGTTGTGGCCGAAAGAGATGTGCGACCCCCTCTGCGCACCGTTCCGGGGGGAATTCAGCGTAAACCCGAGAGGTTTCAGTCCGGACTCCCAGAGGGAGACCAGGTACTCGGACTGGTCGAGCGACTTGGCGCGGACGGGCCCTGTTCCGGCTTCGAGGGCGAGATCCACGCCGGGTTCGATCATGGCCAGGGACAGGACCGACGGCGTGCCCGTGAGATAGCGGTCAATGCCGGAAGCCGGTTCGAACTCGGTGTCGAAATAGAACTGCCTGCGGTGGCCGAACCATCCTGAAATCGGATTGGCCAGCCGGGACTGCAGGTCGTCTCGCACGTATAGAAAAGCCGGGGCGCCCGGGCCACCGTTCAGGTACTTGTAGGTGGAACCAACCGCCAGATCGACCCCCGTGTCATGGCATGTCATCGGCACGACCCCGGCGGAATGGCTCAGGTCCCACAGGATCATCGCGTCGCGGTTGTGGGCGATTTCCGTGATCCGCTCCATGTCGTACATGTAACTGGACTTGTACATGACGTGGGAAAGAAGCACCAGCGCCGTATCTTCGTCGATGGCCCGGTCCAGGGCGTCTTCGGACGCGGCGAAGCCGTTATCGACGGGGAGGACGACCAATTCGTACGCGGGATCGACCAGGTCCGCCGCGGCCTTAGATATATAGGTCGGAAGGGAAATTGACGCTGTCGGTTACGATTCTTCGCCGGCCGGGACGCTCCTTGAGCGCGCCGGTAATCAGCTTGAACAGGTTGACCGACGTCGAGTCTGCAATGACCACCTCGTCCGGCAGCGCGCCGATCAGCCCGGCCAGCTTGGCGCCGATTCGCGTGGAAAGTTCCATCCATTCGTCGTTCCACGCCCGGATCAGGCGGTTACCCCACTGGTGCCTGATCAGCCGTTCCATCAGGGCGATGGCGTCCTTCGGTACCCGGCCGAGGGAGTTTCCGTCCAGGTAGATCAGTTCGGGATCGTCGATCAGAAAGCGGTCCCGGAATCTGTTCAGGCTGTCGCGGCGGTCCAGTTCTCGCGCTCGTTCGAGCGAAGTGTCGTGTTCCAAGCGCGTACCTCTTCATTTCGGGCAAGGAGGCGGAATTACGGGATATGGGACTGCAAAAGGAAAACCGGAATGTATACGGAGGAGGGGGGAAGGACAAGCGGAATGTCAGATCCAGGGCGCGCGGCCGGTGCTCACCTGCTGGCCCGTTTGACCTGCTCGCCCGGGTCCAGGGAACGCGGCTGGGTGTCGAATATGTTCAGGTCCGCAAACGCCATCACCCGGGCCAGCGTTTCCCGTCCACGGATCATCAGGGATGGGGCATCGGGGGCGTCTTCCGCACAGAATCCCGTCGCGTCGAGTTCGACGGCGTCCGCCAGGTAGAGGGCCCGTTCGCAGTGAAACTGCTGCGAAACCACGATGACCCGGTCCAGGCCGAACACCTTCTTCGCCCGGAATATGGAATCCAGGGTCCGGACCCCGGCATAGTCGAGCATGATGTAGTCTTCCGGTACGCCCAGTTCAATCAGATCGCGTTGCATCGTGGTCGTCTCGTCGTAGTATTGCGTGGACGCGTCCCCGCTTACCAGGATGGCACGAATTTTGCCGGCGTGAAACAGTTCGGAAGCAGCCTCGATGCGCGCGCGGTAGTAACGGTTCACCTTTCCACTAGCGTACTTGGAAGTGCCCAGCACGAGGGCCACCCGGCATGCAGGGGTATCGTCGGCGAGATAGTACAGGCGGGCGGAAGCGTTGCGGGTGATGGACAGGTCGTTTACTACTGTTGCGAAGATACCGGTCACGGCGATGGCCGCGAGTACTTTGGTCAATGCCCGAAGGTAGCGAAATGCGGGTATGCTTCGCATTGGGATGGGTGGTTTCGGGGGAAATGGGACTTTCAGAGAAGAAGGACTGGGGTTATACTATCAAACTACCTGTCCGGTGGTATATCGTCAAGCAGTTAACCCGATGTTTTTCTGTTGTTATTCGGGTTTTGATTCGAAGTTGAATCCATAAGGCCAGGCACCCCGGATTTGTACATGACTTGTACGTCGATTCATTGGAATCAAATGGCATCGGTAACCGTTTTAACTAGATGTTGGAGTAAAAAACCATGCTGATACCTCTGTTGATAG
>JAJECR010000066.1 GCA_022821935.1 Candidatus Latescibacterota bacterium | reverse complement strand
GTGGGACGAGACAGATGCCAGGCGACATGCGAAACCCGTGCTTCCGCTATGGGTGGCAGACATGGATTTCCCCTGTCCGCAGCCCGTGGTGGACGCGGTGACCGACATCGCCCGCATGGGCGTATACGGATACACCTTCCCGCCGCCGTCCTACTACGATTCCGTGGTGAGATGGATGAAGCGGCGTCATTGCTGGACTGTCGATCCCGGCACCATCTGCTTCACCCCGGGCATCGTTCCCGCCCTGCACTTTCTGGTTTCCGCCTACACGAAACCGGGTGATAAGGTGCTGGTACAGCCGCCTGTCTATTACCCCTTCTTCAACGCCATCGAGAACCTGCGGACCCGTCCGGCATTGAATCCGCTGCGTTACGAGGGCGGCCGGTACTACATGGATTTCGGCGACCTGGAAGCCAAATGCGCCGATCCCGAGGTGAAACTGGCCATCCTCTGCAGCCCGCACAACCCGGTCGGCCGGGTATGGTCCGCGGAAGAACTGCGGCGATTCGGCCGGATCTGCATGGACAACGACGTGCTCGTCGTCTCCGACGAAATCCACTGCGACCTCATACTCGGAAACCATACCTTCACGCCCTATGCCACGCTGGGTGCGGAATACGAGGAACGGTCTATCATCTGCACCTCCCCAAGCAAGACCTTCAACCTCGCCGCCCTGCAGGCATCGAACATGATGATCCCCGACCCTGACATGCGGGAAGCCTTTCAGCAGACTGTCAGAAGCGCCGGCATCTTCACGCTGAACCCCTTCGGCATTGCGGCGGTGGAAGCCGCTTACGACCACGGAGAGGAATGGCTGGAGCAGTTGCTTGACTACCTGGAGGGGAATTTCCGGTTTCTCGCGTCCTTCTTCCGGGAACGCCTGCCCGGCATCTCCGTGATCGAAACCGAGGGCACCTATCTCGTCTGGGTGGATTTCACGAGCCTGGGCCTGGACAAGGACGCCCTCCAGCGCCTTATGATGGAGGAGGCGCGCGTCTTTCTCGATGAGGGGTACATCTTCGGCCCCGAGGGCGAGGGCTTCGAGCGGATCAACATCGCCTGCCCCCGGTCTATCCTCGCCGAGGCGCTGGAACGGATCGAGGCGGCGGTGAAGGGGTCAAATCCAAACTAGCACCTCCTGGTCAGCATCCCACTCCCGCCCGCTCAACCGACATATGAATACTGCATAACGGTCCGGTTTAAATCTCTTTGCGCTGCTGTAGTCCTCTTATTTAAAACCTGCGACACATCGACCTAACGGCTATTGTCATTCAAACGGCATTGATTGAGCACGTGGATTTTGTATCTTGAATACACGATTGAAAACGATGCTGCCTGAAATTGAACAAATGGAGGTGGCGGAATGATACAGCCCGGAGCTGAGTCTCTACGAAAGATCGCAGTCATCGGGCGAGGAACCGCAGGGTCCTTTGCGGCCGCCAGCGTATCGCGTCTACACCCTGATAGCGACCACGAACTGCACCACATATACGATTCGCGCATCCCGGCCCTCGGAGTCGGCGAAGGCTGTTGGCCAAGTCTTGTTCAGCAGCTGAGTCAACTGACGGATCTCTCCCAGGAAACCGTCCAGCAGCGCTTGAACGGTACTCGAAAGTACGGTGTGGAGTTCGAGGGGTGGGGTCGGGCCGACCGGGACTTCGTTCACTACTTCACGCCCCAGCAGGTGTCCTTCGCCTATCACCTGTCTGTCGAATTGATGGCGGATCTGCTGCATGAAAGCACGCGTGCGCGCCACATCGACGCAAAGGTGACCGGAATCACCAGGGAAGGGAGCGGCGCGCGTGTGGAATTCGAGGACCGGGCGGCGGAACGCTACGACCTCGTTTTTGACGCCCGCGGCTTTCCAAAGGAACTTCATCCGGGCCGCCACATCGACCTCTCTTTCATCCCCACCAATACCGCCGTTATCCGCCGCTGCCCGGCAATCGTAACAACAGACCGGCACGGACCGGTTCTGCAACCTACCTATACCCGCGCCATCGCGCGCCCGCATGGTTGGATTGTCGTTATTCCACTAACAGCACACACGACCTACGCGTACATCATCAACCGTGATGTATCCAGCCTTGACGAAGTCGAATCGGACTTTGACGAGGTCCTTGAAACGAATGGCGTATCGAAGTTTGAGCAACGCGCCGTCATTCCGTTTCCAAATTTCATCCATCGTCAGATGTACGATGGCGCGGTGGCCCGCATTGGCAACGCAGCCGCCTTCATGGAACCGCTCGAGGCAACCGCGATCACCTCCGTGCAGGTGGAGGTCGGGATGGTTCTTCAAATTCGTCTCAACCGTTCGATAGAGCATCTGGAGCGCGACGCTCCGGTGGTCAATCGATTTCTCACCAAGACCATGCTCTCCTTCGGCTTGTTCGTCGGTTGGCACTACTCCTGCGGTTCGAAGTATGATAGTGCATTCTGGCGCTACGCTCGTGACCACGCATGGCCGAAGCATCGAAAGGTGGCGGATCCTGAACTGGTGGGTTGCGACGCGCTCCCCAAATTCGACGAAATGATCGATCTGATGAACCAGCCGGTCATTGACAAATCGGACTGGAATCGGGAGTTGGCATACTTCCCTCTCTCCAGTTATTGCCAGATGTCCCAGGGTCTTGGATGCTTTCAAACGTGACATTTCTTGATTTGGGATATATTTGAATTCATAATAGCATGTAAATCGAGCAACACTCAGGAGGCGAGAAGTCCTTCGCCAGGTTCGAAATTACTGGGAGGCAATTAAACACTGTGTTCAACAATCTTTTAAACTCTTTTCATGAAACCGTTGCCGAAGCGAAGGAAGAGCGTGAACAACTCGACCGGCTGCTGACGATTTCCACGCCGCGGGAGCGCCTGATCGTTGCCGCAATCGCCCTGGTTCTGTGTATCCTGCTGGGCTGGCTTTTCTTTGGAAACGTTGCACGCAGTCTCGTGGTAGACGGCGTGCTGACCGAACAGGGCGAGAATCCGACCGAGAGCAGCCGGACCGTCCTGGCCTTCATATGGGTTGAGGCCGATGCTGCTTCACATATCGAGGACGGGATGCCGGTGATGATCGAAACGGATATGGCGGATGGCGAAAAAGGCGCGCATGGCGGAACAATCCGGGCCATATCCGATGTCCCCTTCTCCGGTGGTCCGGGGGCGTCCGGACCCGAAGCGCCGGTGTTTGTGCACCGTGTCGATATCGCCCTGGAAGAAGGTCTTGATCTGAATACGCTTGCGGACAGGAAGTGCAGGATCGTCATCGAACTGGGCAGGCAGGCTCCCATCTCACTGTTTCTGATGAGGCGACCTTAGGATGCCGACACGGAGTGCCAAAAAGACCGGGAACAAGTCTCCTTCGGACAATCCGGACCAGCGGGTAACCACGCCGGTCCTGTTGCAGATGCACGCTTCGGAGTGCGGCGCCGCCTGCCTGGGTATCGTGCTGGGTTACTTCGGGAGGTGGGTGCCGCTTACCGAATTGCGCGAGAAATGCGAGGTTAGCCGGGATGGCAGCAGTGCCGCCAGCATATTGCGCGCCTCCAGACACTATGGGCTCGAATGCAACGGACTCAGCGTTCGCGCAGACCAACTGAAAATGTTGCCCTTGCCCTTGATTCTGTTCTGGCAATTCAGCCATTT
>JAJECR010000334.1 GCA_022821935.1 Candidatus Latescibacterota bacterium | reverse complement strand
ATCCTACAAGACCATTTCGAACCTTACCTCGACGGCGCAGGTCCAGTACCCCGGCGGTATGTACTTTATTTTCAACAACGCGGATTTCGGTTCCGTACGGAGTGTCGAGTTCATTCTGAAGCGAGACGTGTCGCGCGTGCTTTCCGGGTCCCTGAACTACACCTATTCCGTCGCGCGGGGCAGTGCCTCATCTCCCCAGGAACACGCCGAACAGGCCAACCCCTCCGAAAGGGGCTATTTCCCCCTCGCCTTCGACCAGCGGCACACGGTGAAAGCGGTGGTGAACCTGCTGGCCCCGGAGACTGTTCAGGGCCATCTACTGGGCGTGCCGCTTCGCGGATGGGGGGTATCCCTCGTGGGCTATTACGGCAGCGGTCTGCCCTACACGCCGACCAACACCCTGCGGGAACAGACTGCAACCGCACCGAACCAGGCGCGGCTGCCCGCCTTTGCCAATCTCGACCTGCGTCTGAGAAAGCGCATGAAGGCCGGCCGGTTCACCTACACGCTGTTTTCTGAGGTCCGAAACGTATTCGACCGCCGAAACGTCGTGAGTGTCTACGCCAATACCGGCCGTCCGGGGGACGATGGCTATACCCTGGAATCCTTCACAGGCCGGTCGCAGGAGTTTGTTCGCCTGAGACGACTGCTGAGTCTGGATCCCCAGCATTACGCCCCGCCCCGCGAAATCCGCCTCGGTTTCGAAATCGGCTTCTGAGACGCCCGGCGATAGATTCGAAATCGGCTTCCGAGACGCCCCGGCGCTAGTGCGGTTTCATCCTCCTAGAGCGGTTTCGCCCGCTGCACCAGTTGCAGCGGCGCGCCTTCCGGGTCGCGGAAGAAGAGCAGGATGTTCTCCCCCGACCGTGCCGGGGGACCTTCCAGCTTCACACCCTTCGATTCCAGTTCGGCGACGGCTTCGTCCATGTCATCCACGTTGAAGGCGATATGAACGTGGGCGGCGCGGATGTCGCCAAGTTGCGTGTCGTCTCCTTCAGGCATGGATATGATCTCGATGAAACAGGTACCGGCAGGATCCCGGATGAAGTAGAAATTGGCGTCGTTCCCGGGGTTGTTGAATTTGAGTACGATCTCGAAGCCCAGCACGTCGCAGTACCACTGCGCCGCGGCGTCCGTGTCGCGGTAGGCCACCGCTACGTGCTCCAGTGAATGGATCTTTACCAAGGCAATGCTCCTTCCTGTTCAGGAATGATCTGCAGTTTGCCGCAATCGCAGGGTACCCGACCATGGGTCGATTGCGACGGGACTCAACACGATTTCTTCACCCGGCGAAGGCTTCCCCTCCACCTTGACCGCCATGCGCGAACCGTAATCGGGGAATTCGACGAGCACGTTCCGCTCGCGCGCCTCGAGGACGATCGCCCTGATGTGGATGTCTTTCTGTTTCTCCAGATGCTTCAGGAGCCAGTACCATTCCCGCCGCGCCTGGATTTTGTTCAGTATCCTGCTGCGTTCCAGGGCGGACAGTTCGTCCATCATATCGCCGGCGTCGTAGACCGGGGGATCGTTCGACAGGGCCGCCCGCAGTTGCCGCTGCAGCACCAGGTCGGCATAGCGGCGGATAGGCGACGTGATCTGGCAGTAGGTGTCTACGCCGAGCGTGGCGTGCGGACTGGACTTCAGGCTCAGTTCCAGGGGTTTCATTCTTCGTAAGACCTTGAAGCGCCAGACCGCGTCGTGGATCGACCGTTCCAGGTCACCCAGATCGGACTCGGCCTGCGTGCGGTAGATCGCGGGGATTCCGCGCTCGTTAAGGTAGGCGGCCGCGGTCCGGTTGGCGAGGATCATCAGTTCAGATACGATGTGCTCGGATCGCGTGGCCGTGTCCCGGAGCTTGATCCGGATGCGTTTCCGGTCATCGACCTTGATGGAGACCACGCTGCGCTCCAGTTCGACCGCGCCCTGGTCGATGCGCCGCTGGTAAAAAAAATCCACGGCCTGGTTGAGGATCTGCAGCACCTCGGCATAGGGTTGTTCGACCGATCCCAGCAGACGGTTCGCTTCGTCGTAAGACAACCGGGCCCGGTTGACGATCACGGAAGGCACGATTCGGGTTTCCACCAGTTCGAAGTCGGCGGACAGGGAGAAAAAGAAACTTATGGCGCATCGACTTTCACCCTCAAGCAGCGCACAGTGGTCCTGGGACAGTGTAGACGGCAGCATGGGGACGTGCCGGTCCGGCAAATAAAGGGACGACATCCTTTCCCTGGCCGCCAGGTCCAGGACCGAACCCCTGGGTACGAGATCCGCGACGTCGGTGATATGCACGCCGATCCGGTAGCCGTCCCCGGTCCTTTCTGCGGAAAGGGCGTCGTCGATGTCCTGCGTGGACGCGTCGTCGATCGACAGGATCGGTAATCCGGTCAGGTCGTCCCGTCCTTCTTCCGAAGGATGAAGGGACGAGGCGTATTCGAGCACCTCATCCGTGAAATCGGTGGGTATTTCGTAACGCAGCAGGTCGAGGTTTTCGTCTTTGTCCCAGATGCCTTTCCGCACCATGACGGCGAAGGCGGATCGTTTCGGGTCGCTTCCCGACAGCGCGGACATGTTCTTCAACAGACCCCGCACCTGGTCGATCCCGGCATATTCGTCGCCCTGAATGACGTATTGCCGGAGGTGCGAGAACCAGCGCCTCTGGCGGTTCGTCAGAGATTCAGGGTCCCGGCCCTGACCGGTATCGTCCAACAACCAGCGGTTGAAGGCTTCCCGCTCCGACTCGACAGCCTGCCGCTGGGCTCGCTTATCGATGATGTTCCTGACCTGCTCGGACGTGCGGGACATGAATCCGTCGTCCCGTTCGGAGAAGTAGATGCACTGGCGGCTCAGATGCAGTTGCATGGCCGCCCGCTGCTCCGGCGAGCCGGGTTCGCCCCAGTACAGTTCGCCGATGTCTTCC
>JAJECR010000386.1 GCA_022821935.1 Candidatus Latescibacterota bacterium | reverse complement strand
TGGCCTGTCCGTCCTGGTCCCGTGGGACCGTTGAAATAAGACCCGGCGTATCGTACTTGGGGAGGCGGAACCGGAGGAGGCCGTTCCACCTGCGGCAGGCATGGCGAAAGAGACGATCGCTCGCGCTTCGCCGGCCTGTGAAACCGTGTCGCCCAGTCCCGTTTTCAAGGCTGGTGACGAAGATTCATGTTAGGATCGCCGCGAGGGCAAAGTCAAGTTTTTTCTTCATGCAAAGACAGGTACATAGAGGTTGACAAAGGCCGGGGGTTCGCCTAGACTATCCGGAGTGATCGAAAGCGGAAAAACACCCATGAAATCAGGGCCTTCCCGGCAACGGGATCCCTTTTGGACCATGCGCGCATTCCAACTCAAACCGATACTGCTGGGCGTGCTGATCTGGTGTGGATGCGATCAGAACCTGCGTCCTCTGCCCGAAGACGGCGGACGGGCGTCGAACAGGACCTTCGTGGACCGCCAACTGTCCGAAGACAGCGGACGGGTGGCCGGGCGAAGCTTCGAGGAAGGTCAACCCTCCACAGTCCCAGCGAATGGAGCGGGAATTTCGGGTACCATCGATATCACGCCGGCGCTCTTCGCGCGCCTCAGGGGCTCCGAGACCCTGTTCGTCATGGCGAGACGGGGCGAGGGCGGTCCGCCCGTGGCCGTCAAACGATTCAGAAGCCTCCGGTTTCCCATGGCCTACACGCTGAGCGGGGCTGACCAGGCCGTCCAGGGCCCGCCATTCGCCGGAGAAGTCACCATCGTCGCGCGCATCGACCTGGATGGGAATGCCGGCGTCCCCCAGGGCGGGGACATGGAGGGGATCACCCCCCGGGTGGTCGTCGGAGATTCCGGGGCGGACGTCGTCATCGACACCCTGTACTAGTCGATATGAATACCGAACTGCTTACAGCGCCCGAATCCCTGCGGCGACTCGTCCTCGACCTGCGCCAGATGGAGACCTTCATCGAGGACCCCCTTGTCATTCAGAAAGCGGACGGGGTCTGGTACGAGGACGTAAACGGCCGGCGGATCCTGGACGGCATTTCGGGCATCTTCACCGTGAACGCCGGACATAACAACCGGCGGATCATCGACGCGATCAAGGCGCAACTGGACACCATGGCCTTCGCGCCGCCGCTCCACGCGACCAGTCCCCCGGCCATCGAGCTGGTCAGGCGCCTTGCGGAAGTGACGCCGGAAGACCTGAACACGATCAAGCTGCTGTCCGGAGGCTCGGAGGCCACCGAAGCGGCCATGAAGCTGGCGCGGCAATACCACCGGCAGACCGGCAACCCCGGCAAGTTCAAGGTGATCTCCCGGTTTCACGGGTACCACGGCGCGACCATGGGCGCCCTGTCGGCCACGGGCACCCGCCGGCGCAAGACCATGTTCGAACCCACGCTGCACGGTTTCCTCCACGTCCATCCGCCGACCTGTTACCGGTGTCCCTTTGAAAAGACCTTCCCGGACTGCGACGTCTTCTGCGCGCGGACGGTGGAGGACCTCGTCGAGTTGGAAGGCCCCGAGACCGTCGCCGCGCTTATCCTGGAGCCCGTGGGCAACACCGGGGGGATCATCATGCCGCCGCCGGGGTACCTCTCCGAACTCAGGGAGATCTGTACCCGGCACGACATCCTCCTGATTTACGACGAGATCATCACCGGTTTCGGCCGCACCGGCGGCATGTTCGCGGCCCAGACCTTCGAGGCCGCGCCCGACATCCTGTGCATGGGCAAGGGCATGTCCAGTGGATACGTGCCGCTGGCGGGGATCGCCTTCCGGGATTCCATCGCCTCCGCCTTCCTCGGCAGGGAGGAGGACGAGGTCGAGTTCTCCCACGGCCATACGTTTGGCGGCAACCCGCTCGCCGCGGCGGCCGGCCTGGCGAACCTGGCTGAGATCCAAGACAGGGACCTGTGCGCTAGTGCGAGAGAGACGGGCGCCTATGTCCGGCAGCGGCTGGAGGACCTCCGGGAATTCGGGATCGTGGGCGATATCCGCGGCTGCGGCCTGCTGGCCGGCGTCGAATTCGTGGCGGACCCGGAAACCCGCGAACCCTTCGATCCATCCCTGAAGTTCGGCGTGCGGGTAGGGCAGTCCGCGCTGGAGAAGGGCCTGCTGACGCGATTCGATCCCAACTGGATCGCCCTGGCGCCGCCGCTCGTCATCACCCGGGAAGAGACGGACCTCATGTTGGAAATTCTGTGGGACAGCATCCGGGAAGTGGTTAAGAAGACACGTTACTAGACATTTCGCGATTGCGTTACAGGGCAATGTATCATACGAGGGAGTGTAGACTTCATGAAACCTGATTCCAATCTGTCGCGCCGGGGATTCATCGCGGGTTCGCTGCTCGGAGGCCTGGGCGCCCTGTCCGCGGATCCCCTGGTCATGGCACAGGCGCTGCTGTCGGGCAAGAAGCCCGAGGACATCCAGGGATACGGCATCGAGCCGGGCTACGTGAACCTGTCGTCCAACGAAAACCCCCTTGGACCGTCGCCCCGGGCGGTCGAAGCGGTCGCCGCGCGCATGTTCGGCGTCAACCGGTACCACTGGAGTGCCATGCCGGACCCGGTGGAAGTCCTCATCAACGCCCTCGAACGAAAACACGGCCTCCCGGTAACCGAGACGACGTGGGACACCTGGGAACAGGTCACGGAAAACCGCCGCGTGGTCATCAGCGCGGGTTCCAGCATGATTCTCCACGCCGTGGGCCTGGCGACGGTCCGGGACAAGGCGGAACTCGTCCAGGCCCAGCCCGCCTACTTCGACACCGCGGACGTCTGGAGACGATTCAAGGAAGAGGAAGGCGCCGACGTCACCGTCAACAACGTCCGCCTGACCCGGGACCTGCGGCACAATCTGGACGCCATGTACGAGAAGATTAATGACCACACGACGGTCGTGGTCGTGACGAATCCGAACAACCCGACCAGCACGGTGGTGGACCATGACGCGCTGGCGGATTTCGTACGGTCCGTGCCCGGGCACGTCACCGTGTTCATCGACGAGGCATACATCGACTATACGTCGGATCCCGATTACCGCGGCGCGGTGTACCTGGCCCACGAGCACGAGAACGTGATCGTCTCCCGGACGTTTTCCAAGATTTACGGACTCGCCGGAATGCGTGTCGGATACGCCGTACTCTCTCCCCGGCTGAGAAAGAAACTGTCGCTTTACAACCTGGGCGGCCCGCCGGGCAACCTGGGTCTGTACGCCGCCATCGCCGCGCTGGACGACCATGGCCACATTGAGCGCAGCCGGAGGACGGTAGAGGAGGGCAAGACCTACCTGGGCAAGTCATTCGACAGGCTGGGCATCCCGTATACGCCCAGTGATGCCTGTTTCGTCCTGTTCCAGCTCAAGGACGAATCCGAGCGCGTGTTCAATGCGCTACAGGAGCGGAAGGTCTGGATCGGCGACGCCATGTGGTGGGGGTTGAAGGGATATCTGCGCGTAACCGTCGGCACCCCGGATGAGAACGAGGCCTTCATCAACACGCTGGAAGCGGTGTTGTAACCGGATCAGGCAGACTGTGCGGCGGTGCGAGACGGATCCGGTCCCCGACAAAGGCCGTCCAGAATCGTCATGATCGCCGTGATCGCCGTGATCGTCATGATCGACAGGTCGGAGCGCGCGTCCCATGAGGAATCCGGTGCTGAAATTCGCGGACGTCCCGCTGATTCGGGCAGAGGATCGGCGTGGCGATACGGACTGGCTTGCCGCGCGGCTGACCCGGGAAGACACCCGCGTCATACCCGTCTGGCGCGACCTGAACTTGATCGACAATGGAGATGCCGCAAGCCTTCCATCTCCTGTCGTCTGTCGAGGCCGCGCCGCGGCGGACGTACTGAAAACAGGCGGAGAAACCGTGTTTCTGGGTACGGCGGAAGACTATGCCGTATTCGCGGTGGACCTCTCCGGTGTTGAAGAAGGGGACGCAAAGGCCGCGGCCGGCGACCGGGGGGCGTTCCAGGACCTCTGGCGCGCCGGTCCGTCCATCGATGCCGGCGGCGCCGCACTGATGGCGTACGCCCGGGGCATGTTGTACTGGCACCGCCAGCACCGGTACTGCGGCCGGTGCGGACACCCTACCGAAATCCGGGAAGGCGGTCACCGGCGCCGATGCACGAATCCCGGCTGCGGCAGGAACGTCTTTCCGCGGATCGACCCCGCCGTGATTACGCTGGTGGAGTACCGCCCGGACGACGGCAGGCCGCCCATGTGTCTCCTGGGCAACCACCACAGGCCGCCCCCGAACGTGTTC
>JAJECR010000329.1 GCA_022821935.1 Candidatus Latescibacterota bacterium | reverse complement strand
ATGTACGAGGAAGGCCGCCGGCTTTACACGGAAGAGATCAACGCGGCCGTTCGGGGCGCCCGGGCCGCGGGAGCGGAAGAAATCGTGGTGGTGGACTGTCACGGCGCGGGTGGAGACTGGACCTTCAATTCGCTGGTGCCTGAATTGCTGGATCCGGGCTGTGAATGGGTCGCGAAACATCCCTGGTCGCGCTACACGGAAATGTTCGAGACGGGTTGCGACGCCGTATTATTCGTCGGCATGCACGCGCGGGCGAACACGCCGGATGGCGTGATGTGCCATACGATCTCGACGACAGGCTGGCGCAGCCTGCGATTCAATGACGACGAGGTGGGCGAAGTCGGTATCAACGCCGCGCTATGCGGGCACTACGGTTGTCCCGTGCTGCTGGTCACCGGAGACGAGGCCGTGTGCCGAGAATCCAGGGAACTGCTGGGAGACAACCTGCCGGTCGTGGCCGTGAAACGGGGGCTGTCGAGATATTCGGCCAGGCAGATTCCCCCGGTCCGCGCAAGGCAGATGATCGAGGACGGCACGCGTACGGCATTACAGGACTTGCCGGCCATCAAGCCCTACGTGCCGGCCTCACCCACAAAGATCACCATCGAACTGGATACTGTGGACAACACGGCCCATTACAAGGGCAGGCCAGGAGTCTCGTTTCCCGACGACCTGACCGTCGTCAGCGCGGGCCGGGACTGGATGGAAGCCTGGAACCAGATCTGGCACTGGTAGTCATTGCCGGCGGCCAGCGATCGCCAGGGTTTAGTCGGAACTTGGTCGCAGGCGCGTCGTTCTACCGTGCGGCTTTCCTATAGCTGTTCCATCAGGTCCCGGATGAACCGCAGATCGGACCGGGCGAGATCGACGACCGTGTCCACGGGCACGCCCCCGTACTCGCTGTGCATGCTGACCGGCCCGTCGAAACCCTGGGCCTTCAGCGTGGACAGCGCCGCGTTCCAGTCTCCGAAGCCCGTACCCAGCCGGACCACGTCCACCGACCACCGCCTTTCTCCGTTCCGGACCTCCTGCACCCGGGTCAGGTCCTTGAAGGACATGACGGACAGATACTCCCGGACGATGTTGAGGGCCATGTCGATCGGCTCGCCGCAGATGGACAGGTGCCCCACGTCCGCGAACACCCCCACGTGTTCGGGTTCGAATCCCTGGACGACGTGCATGACGGCGGACGAATTCAGTCCCATGGAGTGGCCCGAGTGGTTATGGACCACCGTTTTGACGCCCGTTTTTTCAGATAGGCGCTGAAACCCGTCCAGCTCCTTGCGCACACGGTCCAGTTCCGCCCAGTAATCGGATCCAGGCGACCAGTGCCAGTATCCCAGCTTGATGTGCCGCACACCGTTGTCCCCGCAGGCCTGGTAGTACCTTTCCGCGTAATCGAGGGCGGTCGTGTGGAAATCTCCCGGCGCGGTCACGAGGGGTATCGACAGTCCCTCGTCTGCCAATATGCGTGCGGCTTCCGGAAGGGCCCGTTCTATGTTCCCGGGATTCACGGGATATCCGTCGCGCACGCAGAGATCGGCGCCGGTAACCCCTACGCTATTGAGTTTATTCGCGATTTCAGGTATGGAAAGTCCCTCGAGATGCTTGGTGAACATGATGAACTGCATGCGTCAATTCCCCTTTCTCAGTAGGATTCCCAGCGATGGGGCCGGTCCGGGAACCAGGCCAGGTCTACCCCCATGGCGACCAACTGCCAGAACAGGTAGGCGAGCAATACACCAATAAACATGCGGCGGACCTTCTGGTAAAGCGTTGGACCACCGATGCGGAACACAATGGTCTGGACCAGCCAGGCCAGGAAGATCGGAAGGAACGCGTTCCGTACCGGGGCGGACATGACGACCACCATGCCTATGGGATGGAGCGGCCACCACGGAAGTAGAACCCGCCCCGCCAGGAGTACGATCATCATCACGACGCCGCTCCCGAAAAACAGGACTTCGAGATCGCTGATCCGGGTTGCGTTGTTTACCCAGGTCACGATCAGGTCGTAGAAACGGATGCCCCGGTCTGTACCCAGGTCGGTCCGGAGATTCTGGGCTCCGTAAGTGTTTCCTGCGTAGATGACGTAACCTATGGACGCAATCGCACTCAGGCAGAACGCAAGGGCCACGCCGGTGAAGAGGTGCCTTGCGGAGATCCCGTGCCCGGAAACCCGTGGATCCGAATCCCGATCTGTATTGGTTTGCTGATGTTGGCGCCACCGGGATTTCAGCCAGGCCACGTGGGATGTGCCGATCATGGTGAAGGTGCGCCAGTTGCGCGCGAATCCGTTGGCCATGCCCAGCGCCGTCAGGTCGCCATGGCTGATCCGGGCCGACCCCACAATGGCGATGGAGAACTGGTGGCTGTTGATGGGCAGGTCCAGCGTGACCACGCCCGTCTCCGCCACGACACGGGCCAGGGCAATGTAAAAGATGAATAGCAGCGTGATGAACAACGCCATGATCGGAAGGGACAGTCCTGCGGCGTACATCCAGCAGATGATGAAAAGCAGGCCGAGCAGGAATCCGAAGACGGCCGTACGGTAGGAGAACAGTTCCTCGGCGTCGTCCAACTCGCCTTTTCGGCCCAGGGCATGGCGCCAGACGGCTTTGAGGTGCCGGCGGGCCATCCACAGACCGAAGAGGACGAAGGTAACCAGTCCCGCGATGGATTGAATTCCGGCCAGGCCGCCGTGGATGATGGTTCCTGAGGTGGACCCTACCCCCACGAGATTGATGGAACCCTCCTGCAAAACGTAGAAGACGAGAAACAGCCACATGCTGAGTAGCACGTCCCGGTTGACGAAGATCAGGAGGCAGAAGACGAACACGTTCATCTGGAAGATAAGCGCGGGAAAGGCGGGGTCCAGGGTCAGGAGCCGAGAATGTTCCGCCATGATCGGGACCGGGGTCCATACACCCCAGAAAGACACGATGTTCCAGACCATGACACAGGACATGGCGATCGCACCGGCCTGGATCCAGCGATTGTTTCCTTCCTTCCTGCCGCTGCCCAGCGAAATGAGATGCAGGCCTACTTCGCCCAGCGGGAACTGGAGCCGTTCGTGTTCGACCCATTGCTTCCGGAGCATGACGACGATGCACGCGCCTGCGAAGAGCAGGATCAGAATGAAGGAACCCCACCAGAACAGGGGAGACAGCCAGGCGGCCCAGGGAATGGACTGGCCTGACTGGAGTCCCTCGTAGAATACCCGCGCCGCCGACCGGTCACTGAGCACCAGCCATTCGGGGAGATAGGGAAAGAAGATGGATTCCCAGCTGTTTTCCGCCGACGCGAAATAGAACGGCGCGGTGATCACGACGAGCAGATACTTCGTCATGGCCTGGTCGGGTACCGTCGAGGCGATCCATCCCATGGCGAAAATCATGATCATTTCATAGAAAGAAAGGGCCGAAGCGGGACGCATCCGCGCGACGAGGGCGTTGGGAAGAAGGACGCAGAACAGGAAGGGGACGAGGAAGACTGGCGGAAGATGAGTTGCCGCCGGTTCGTATCCGATCTGGTTGGCGCAGTATTCCCCCGTGAGTCCGATGAACAGCGAAAGGGCGGCTCCAATGAGGATCGCCCGGAAGGACCGGATACGCTGGGGGAAAATCGATGTCATTTACAGGTTGCAGAAAATGGCTCGGACGAACGACGGCTGGTCCACACGGCCCGCCCGGTCGGATGCAAACGGTCGAGCGCAAGCGCCAGTGTGCAGACTATCACGTCCACACGGTCAGCCCCATGACGAGGTATACCACGCCCGTCAATACGGCGGGGATCATCGCATAGGGAATCTGGGTCTTGACGTGATCGATATGGTCCGAAGCCGCACCTGTCGAGGCGAGAATGGAGGTGTCGGAAAGCGGTGAACAATGATCGCCGAAGACGCCGCCTCCGGCCACGGCCGCGATGGTCGCGTAAACGATATCGGTCAACGCGTCCCCCGAGTAAACCAGGGCCACGGGTACCGCGATTGGCAGCATGATGGCAAAAGTGCCCCAGGACGTACCCGTGGAGAAGGCCATTATTGCGGCCAGCAGATAGGTAGCCAGGGGAAGCATGGACGGGGTGAGGAAATCCCTCGAGATCGATACCATGTAGTCGGCCGTACCCATGTCTTTGCTTAACTGGTTGATGGTATAGGCGAAAGCCAGGATCATGATGGCCGGCATGATTCCCTTGATGCCCGTCATTGCAGTGTCCATGATGTCGTTCAGCCGGATGCCTTGTATGCGGATCGATACGCCGAGGAAGATGACGACGGCCAGATAGGCTTCCAAGGTCTTCGCGGACCCCGTGAGGACAAACGAACCGAGGACGATAACGATGATCAGGATGACGGGCAGGATGAAATTCAGGAACAGGCGTGGCTTGATTTCCGGAAACATGGGCGTTTCGGTCAGCTCCCGTCCGATGAGGGGGACCGCGCCGTCTCTGAGCACCTTGCCTTCGTCCATGGCCCTGCGTTCCGCTTTTTTCATGGGACCGAATTCGGGGATCAACCCGGCGCCGATCAGACCGACCAGAATAACGGCGGCAATCGCATAGATGTTATAGGGAATGGAATGAATGAAGGCGTTCAACGCGTCCCCGGCATCGGCAATGGGGCCCATGCCTATAGTGAGTCCCGAGATGTAGATCGCCCAGCCTGTGAAGGGCATGAGGACGATGACCGGGGCGGAGGTGGAATCGGCGATATAGGCCAGTTTCTCCCTCGATATCCGCGCCTTGTCAGCCAGGCTGCGCATCGTGGTCCCGACGAATAGCGGGCTGAAGTAGTCGCTGAAGAAGACGAACATGCCCAGCAGCCAGGTCCAGAGCTGTACGCCCTTGCGCGACAGTTGCCGGTACGCCACGAACTGGGTGAAGGTCTGGATGGCGCCGGTCCGGATGAAGAAGGCGATCATGATGCCGATGCAGAGCTCAAGGAGAAACACCCAGGAAAAGCTGGTGTTTCCGATGGCGTTGATCATCAACTGGGAAAACCCCAGGGGACCCTGGCCCGAGATCAGGACGCCCACCAGGCAGGCCACAGCCAGGGAGTACACGGCGTTCCGGGTCGCGAAGGCCAGTACGATGGCCAGGGCCGGCGGAACGATGGAGAGGATGCCGAGGTTGGTTTCCATGGTGCTTCCAGTTATTGAAGCATGGACAGGATCTCAACTAAGAAACATCTATCGAGTGCTACAGGCAACAACCTATATTGTCGGGGTCAGTGAGAATCTGGAGTGCTGGGCTTCCGTTTCTACGCTTAACGCCGTTTGAATCCGTGAGTGCAGCACCAACATCGAGGTCCCGAATCCATGGATCACCTCAGCTTCATGCTGATCGATCCCCCGTCTCGATGGGGCGGTCGAATTGACGACACACTCAGACTGGTTAAATCCGCCGGATATGCCGGCGTGGAACTGAACCTTACCACAGAGCTGGCCGGCCGACTGGATGAAATCGCCCGTGCCGTCCGTGAGTATGATCTACGCGTTGTGTCCATGCTCACTGGCGCGGCTTACGAAGAAGGGCTCTGTCTCAGCGCTCCGGACGGGTCTGTCCGTGAACGGACCGTCGCCCGGCTGGTGGAAAACCTGGAGACCGCGGAACGGTTCAATGCCATCCTGGTGGTCGGGCTGCTTCAGGGACTGCGTTCCGACGAACCGGACCCTGAGGTTGCCAACGAGCGGATAGTCTCCTGCCTTCAACGCGTGGGGCAGGAAGCCGAAACAAGGGGCATCGACATCGTGATCGAGCCGGTGAACCACTTGCAGGTGGGGTTCAATCACAGAGTGGGGGAGGTCAGGAACCTGATCCGCGCCATCGGATCGCACGCCTTTCATCCCATGGTCGACACGATCCACATGAACATCGAAGAGACTTCGCTCGTCCAGCCGATCTACGACTGCGGCGCCGGTCTCAGGCACGTGCATCTCTGCGAAAGCCATGGCGGACTGCCCGGCACCGGACGGATAGATTTCGCAGAAGTACTCGTTGCCCTGGAAGACATCGGTTATCCGCACTTCGCTTCGGTGAAGGTCTACCGAAAGGCCGGATTACGGGAAGCGGCAGTGCACAGCGCGGCCTATTTCAGGGTATTGCGGGCGGGTTAGGTTTTCTTATCCAGTGGAACGGCTTTGTCGGGGGACGCGTCGTCAGGGCCACTCCGGCTTTTGCGGCAGGCCGGTGCGGATGGACTCCAGTCCCGCTTCGCATACGGCTACGACGCGGGCGCCGATCCTGGCCGGGATCGGGTTTTCCATTTTTCCGTCGAGCGTATCCAGGAAGTCGACGACGGACCGGCCCCAGCCGTGGCCGCCGACAGCAGCGTCGTCGGAAGCATTCGGCAGCGTGACCGGGTCCTCGTCCCGCCGGTACAACTTTCCATTCCACAATGTCCCCTCGGTGCCGTATACCGCCAGCATGCCGCCTCCCATGCCGTGGCCCGAGCAGCCGCTGGAGACGAACACCT
>JAJECR010000392.1 GCA_022821935.1 Candidatus Latescibacterota bacterium | reverse complement strand
CTGTACGCGGGTCGTCGAAGTCCTCGTGCTTCGGTTCGCGGACCGTATCCACGCAGTGGAAATTGAAGAACCAGGTATCCTGGTCCGTGTGATTGTAGATGCCGTGGGATTCACCTGAGCGCAGGGGCACCGCGGCGCCGCCGGAGACTTCGGCCGTGCGGCCGTTGTGGGTGAACTGCATGGCGTTGTCTATGGTGACGAAGATTTCTTCCGCGTGGGTGTGGCTGTGCTGGCCGATGCCGCTGCCGGGCGGGAAGATCACCGAGTGGATGAACCCCCAGGGTGACTTGAATGCCGTCGCGTCGAACCCGGGGTTGAAATAGCTTGCCGCGGCGCCGCCGTGGCTGACGCCGAGATGCATTTCTTCGCGCCTGGTGTGCGATATCCGCATGCTGGAACGTTCCCGCCGACCGCTCCTGACGAGCGCGCCGCTTTCCCCGGCGTTGGCATCAACCGGGGATGTGAGTCTGTACGAAGGCTAAAGGGCGACTTCCTCGACGGGCTGCGTGCCGGTTTCATAAGCGGGACGCCACCGGTCGTGGGCCATGGACTCTTCCTCGCTGAGCCCGCACAGCCAGTTCCAGGTGTGGATGCGGCGTCTCAGGTCCCGGTAGGATTCCACGCCGCTCGTGTAGGGAGCGGCCGGACGGTCCCGGTACGCGGGGATTTCCTCAGAATCGATCACCCAGTCGCGCGTCGGCGCCTCGTTGCGGAAGTAGGAGAACTTGATCATGCTGCGGGGCTTGTGATTGAGCTTCGGACCGGCACGGTGCCAGATGCCGTACCGGGTTATGGCCACGGTCCCGGCCTTCACGACAAGTGAAAGCTGTCCCATGAGATCGCCGTAGTGGGCCAGGGCATCGCGGTTGACCGCCCGGCAATGGGAACCGGGCAGGATCATGGTCGGTCCGTCTTCGATGTCCACGTCCTGCGGATAGTAGTAGCACTGGAGCTCGTTGATCTCATAGCCAAGGCCGGAAATGCCGTCCGAATGCCAGTCCTGTCCTGCCACCGGCTCGCTTATGAGGTGATGGTGACCTCCCGTCGGCATCAGGAAATTTGGGCCGAGCAGCGAACGGATCACGCCTGCCAACCGGGGATGGAGCAGGACCTCGCGGATGAAATCGGGCGAACCGACCAGGTCCTTCGCGCGTCCTGGTTCCTGGTTGCGGCACCGCTCATTGAAATCGGGATCCACCATGGTGTCGAGCACCGCGTATCCCTTTGCCACGAAATCCATCACGTCGTCATCGGTCATCGTCGGTTTGATCTCGGCCATGGCCGCACCTCCTCAGTTTCACTTTTCGAGTATGAAATCGAAACCCACGTAATCATTTTCAAGGTCCTTGTATTCGTAAAGCTTCGGGATCGGGTACTGTACCACGCGCCACCCGTCGGCAACGGCCTCCAGCACGGAGTCGTAAGGCGGTTCGTCACCCGGCAGCTTCAGTTTCGGTTTCTCGCCCGGTACGAACTCCACCCAGCCGACGATCCCCGATCGCATATTGGTAGACCGAGCGGTCAGGTACATGATCTTCGGGGGAGACGGATCTTCAAGGACTGCTTCCAACCGGTCCAGGTCCCCGTCATCCAGCCCGTTACCCTCCAGTTTTTTTCGGCTTTCGGCGATCCACTGCCTGATTTCCGATTGCATTGCGTGAAGTACCTTTCTCCGCTTGTGTGTCTTTCCTTTGCCGCTTACGTGATGTTCTGTTGCCGCTTGCGTGATGTCCCTTTTTAAGCGCATTCGCCGCGGACGATACAGAGGTGAATTGAAAGGAGTACTGATTTTCAGTGCCTGGGGTCCGATTGCTCTCTGCAATGGTATACGGGTTACGTGCATCGTGTCAAGCAGGAACGAACCGTCCTTTTCAGAGTCGGTTCAGCTTCATATGCCGCGGTTCTTGACAGTGTCCTGTTCGCCCCTTAAGTTTCCTTTTGCCGGCCACCGCCATACGGTCATCCAGGTCTTTCCGGCTGTCTGAACTTAGCGATCGATTCGGGCGGGAACTCTCCGTGCCGCTTGATCGTTTCCACAACCGGTTCTCAGTCTTCCAGGAAAACAAATGTCCACTTCCCAGCCCCTGAACGCCCAGCAGGTCGCCTATTTCAAGCTGAACGGCTACCTGGTGTTGAAGGACGTGTTCGACAAAGAGACCCTCGAGGGATGGCGGCGTCAGATCTGGCGGGCGCTTGGCGGCACCCTGGAGGACCCCGCGACCTGGCCCAGGGAGACGAGTGGCCTCGACGGGTACGAGTACGATCCGCCCGAATCGGCCCTCGTGCACCATCCGCGGATGATGGCGATTATCGACCAGCTCAGCGGCGGCACGTTCGTCGCAGGCGACGGCATTCCGATCGTTCGATGGCCCGATCCCGGGGATTCATGGGAAATGCCGAAAACCGGCCATATCGACGCCTACGGGGGACGCTGGCTGCCCTTCATGATCGGTGCGACGACCTACCTGTACGACGTGGACCCCGGCGGCGGCGCCTTCATCTACTGGCCGGGCAGCCACCACGCCGCACACCGGTATTTTCTCAAGCATCCGTCTCATGTGGACGGCAGCTTCCTGGAAATCGAGGGGTTTTCGTGGGACGTGTTCTGCGACAACCCGGCGACCGGCGGTCGGGAGTTTGCCGCCAGGGCAGGCGACGTGGTGCTCTGGCATTCCTTCCTGACCCACAATGGATCTGAAAACACGAGTCATTCGCCGCGCTTCGCCCTCTTTGCCCGCTGGAATCACGAGAAACACCTGGAGCAGTCCTTCCGATA
>JAJECR010000145.1 GCA_022821935.1 Candidatus Latescibacterota bacterium | reverse complement strand
GGCGAGGGCGGAGCGGTACAGCAGCCTGGACTTGACGTCGTCGTCCAGGTGGCTCATGGATTCGATCATGCTGCCGGGAATCGCTTCACCGAGGGGGAAGGGATAGTCGGACCCCAGGGCGATGTGGTCCGGCCCGATAAGTTGGATCAGGTAGTCCAGGAACCGGCTGTCGTGGACGATGGAATCAAGGTAGAATCTGCCCAGGTAATCGCTGGGCAGCACGTCGTTGTCCACCGCGCACAGGTCGGGTCGGGTTTTAAACCCATTGTCGATACGCCCGATAGTCGCGGGAAAGGATCCCCCGCCATGGGCAAAGGCCACGCGCAGCTTCGGAAGGCGCTCGAACACACCGCCGAAGATCATGGAACAGATCGCCCGGGAGGTCTCGGCAGGCATGCCCACCAGCCAGGGCAGCCAGTACTTCTCCATGGACTCCTGTCCCATGATATCCCAGGGATGGATGAACACCGCCGCGCCCAGTTCCTCCGCAGCTTCGAACACCGGGAACAGGTGGGGTTCGCTCAGGTTGTTTCCATTGATGTGGGTCCCGATCTCGATGCCGGACAACCCCAGTTCCCGGACGCATCGTTCCATTTCGCGGATAGCCAGTTCGGGCGCCTGCATCGGCACCGTGCCCAGGCCGATGAACCGCCGGGGCCAGGCGGCCGTCACCCCGGCGATGTGGTCGTTGAGCATGCGGGACAGGTCCAGCGCGTCCGCGGGCTGCGCCCAGTAGCTGAACATCACCGGGACGGTGGAAAGGACCTGGACGTGTACACCGGCGGCGTCGCATTCCCCGATCCGGGTCGTCGGGTTCCACGAGTTGGCCTGAATCTCGCGGAACTGCTTGCCGTCGATCATCATACGCGCGCATCCCGGCCGGTAATGATCCAGTTCTACGAATCCGCCGTACCCGTACCGCTTGTGCAGGTCGGGCCAGTTTTCGGGCAGGATATGGGTATGGATGTCGATCTTCGGTATGGGATAGGAGCCGGTGTAGTTGCACATGGTCCAGGGAGGGGTTCAGGGCGGCAGGTTTTGTAAACCGACTACCCGAAGCGCACGGCGGTGACGCGTCCCGGCATCGGAATGGACGACCCATGTAGCATCAGGATAACGCGAAACGCGCGTCATTGTCAAGATCATGATGATCAGGACAGCGCATCGCGGTAGGGGGCCGTATCGATCCCCGGAAAGGCATGGCCGAGAAGGTCCAGGGTCTGTTCCGTGTAGTACGGATGGCCGGGCTCGGGCCAGCCGAAAAGCGACCGTACGCGGGGGGTCGTCTGCGTGATGAAGGGGAGCATGTATTCCCGCTCGCCGTATATGAAAGGATTCGAGAAACGGGTCCACCGGTCCGCGTCGCGCCGGCACATGGACAGCGTCCAGAACGCCCGTTGTTTCTTTTTGTTCTCAAAGGGCTGGGCCGAATGGAGCAGGTAGGATGAATAGAAGAGCGCGCTTCCCCGCTTGCCCACGGCCGGGACCGGATCTTTCAGGCCCGCTTTGCGTATGTCGCGTACGTGGCTTACGCTGGCCATGTTGCCTTTTTCCCATCCCTCGCCGAACACCCTGGCCGCGCGGGTATGCGAACCGGGCAAAAGCAGCATGGGCGCCCCGTCGTCGTCGACGTCATGGAGATACACGCCGGAGTTGATGTAGGAGAAGCGTCCCGCGTCCGTGGACGGCGGGAGGACGCAGTTGGTGTTGTGATCCACGTGGTATCCGCTCCAGGACTCGTCAGGGTACCGTTTGTCCACCGGTCCCGTGCGCATGAACAGGTGGGCGTTGCAGTAGGTGGGCCTGTCGCCCAGGAACAGTTCGTAAAGGTCGAGATACCGCTCGTTCTCTATGAGCCGGTCCAGCGCCGGATCGCCCACAGGAAACTGGGACCGTCCCACCACCTCGTCCTGCTTCGTGGTGAACCCGTCGCCTACGGATCCCTGTTCCCCCCGTTCGAAGTCTTCGAGCCAGGACGGGTAGGGTTTTCCGTAGAAATTCCGTTCCATGGCATTCAGCGCGGCATCCATTTCTTCCGCGCTGAAGACGTCTGGAACGAAGATGTAACCGTCGCGTTTAAACTGTTCCAGCATGGTTATCCTCCTGGATTGGGCGGGACTCGTCCTCGTCAGGCGTTGCGTATCAGGTCGTGCCACGCCGGTGCGATCCCGTCCCGCCTGCGCCGGGATATGTTCAGGGCGGGGCCGTCGGGACGGACGCCGTGGCGCACGATCACGTCAAAGTAGGGTTCCCGCGTGGCGGCCAGCAGCTCGAGCAGGCGCGTCCGCATATCCGGCAGGACATCCGGACGCGTTCCGGCCAGGTTGTTCATTTCGTAGGGATCGTCCCACAGGTCGAAGAGCAGTTCGTGCCCGGTTTCGTAGAAGGCGTACTTCCAGCGGTCCGTTACCAGCCCGCGCCAGTCGGCATAGTCGAAATGCACACGCGGCGCCCCAACCATTTCGAGCAGCACCTCCCGCGGTCCGTCGAAGTCCTCCCCCCTGCAGGCCGGGGAGAAGTCGGTCCCCTGCATGTGTCCGGGCACGGGCACGCCGGCCAAGCCCAGGGTCGTGGGCGCCATGTCCACGAGGCTGAACAGGTCCATCCGCGCGCCCTGCGGCCCGAGAATCCCGGGGGCGTGAAAGACCACGGGTACCCGCACGGACTCTTCGTGGGGATGTCCCTTGTCTTCCATCTGGCCGTGGCTTCCCATGAAGTCACCGTGGTCCGAGAAGTACGCCGTAACCGTGTTGTCCCGGAACCCGCCGATGCCCTCGACGGCGCCCAGCAGGCGGCCGATGTTCCAGTCCAGGTTCTCGATCATGGCGTAGTACGCCGCAAGCCGCTCCCTGAAATCGGGTCTGCCGCCGAAATTGGGGCGGGTCTTAAGGGATGCCGGGTCGAACCGCATGTAGGCTTCCGGCGCTTCGAGGGGCCAGTGGGGCGGCTCCACGCTGAGGACGAGAAAGAGCGGCTGATCCCGGTCGTAATCGTCCAGGTACGCCATGGCCATGTCGGTCAGAGCGTCGGCCTGGTATCCCGGCATGCGCGTCGGATCGACGTCGCCGTCCCGGTAGTAGAAGCCCTTGAACGGCGCGTTGTTCATCTCGAATCCGTACCAGTCCTGGAATCCGCCCCGGTGAAACTCCGGCGTGCGCGGCGCCGACTCCAGATCGTAGTATCCCGGGTCGCGCCGCACGTCGGGCGGGATCTGGTCGCGCAGCGTGCCGCAGTGCCACTTGCCGAAATAGGCGGTGTGGTAGCCGGCTTCGCGCAAAAGGGTGGCCGTGCTCGGCGCCGCCGGCTTGTACACGTCGTGGAAACCCTGAACGGGTCCGGCATGGGCGTGGCGGCCCGAGAAAATGGTGCCCCGGGACGGCGTGCAGACGGGACAGTTGGCCCGGGCGCGCGCGAAGCTCAGGCCCTCCGCCGCCATTCGGTCCAGGTTGGGCGTGCGCAGGTTGGGGTCCCCCGCGTGGCCCATGGCCTGTCCCGCGTGCTCGTCGGACAGGATGTAGACGATGTGCGGTCGGGGCATGGTTCCCTTTACTCTCCCGCTGTATTCGCCCGCTGCTGTTTCTTCCAGTAGATATAGAAGGGCAGGCCGACGGCCAGGATCAGGAGGCCCAGCAACGGTCGCGTGTAATCGGTAATGAGGGAGTTGGCCAGGACACCGACGGCGATCAACAGAAACAGGACCGGCGTCACGGGATACCCCCAGACCCGGTAAGGCCGTCGCAGGCCCGGTTCTTTCCTCCGCAGAATGATGAGACCGACGACCGCCAGCGTCAGGAACACGTAGGTGTAGAACATGGCGAAACTGACGATCTCGACGAAGGTGCCGGTCAGCGCGAAGACCGAAGCCCACAGCCCCTGCATGACGATGGAAACCACCGGGGTCCGGAACCGGGGGTGTACGTACTGGCATACCCGGAAGAAGATCGCGTGATTCGCCATGGCGTGATAGACCCTGGGCGCTACCATCAGCTGCGCGTTGACCGTGCCGAACGTCGTCAGCATGATGGCCGCCGAAATGGCCATCGCGCCCGTGGGGCCCACCAGGGCCTGCAGGGTATCGGCGGCCGGCCGACGGGACGACTGCAGTTCCTCGAACGAAAGGACCGTGAGGTATACGACGTTGGCCAGGATGTAGACCGTGGCCACGATCGCCAGCGCGGCGAAAATCGCCCGCGGAATGCTCCGCGCCGGGTCCTTGATTTCCGTCGCGATAAACGTCACGAAGAACCAGCCGTTATAGGCGAACAGCGCACCCAGGATCGCCAGGCTCAGGCCGCCCAGGAGCGCGGTCCCCGTCTTTTCCTGCACCAGCGGGGTCCAGGAGACTTCCGTGCCCGATGCCAGGAAGAACCCGAGCAGGATGACGGCCAGGACAGCGCCGACCTTGATGAAGGCGAACACGTTCTGGACCGACCCGCCGATCTTTACGCCCAGGCAGTTGACCACGGTCAGGAAGAGGATGCATCCCACGGCCAGCCAACGTTCGGTCCAGAGGTCCTCGATGCCGAAGAGTCCGCCGGCGTACCGGGCGAAGACGGTGGCCACCGCGCCCATGGCGCCGGTGATGATGATGAAGAGAAACGCCCACCCGAAGAGAAAGGCGATCAGGTCCGTGTTGTACGCCCTTCTGAGGAAGGCATAGGTACCCCCGCTCCTCGGTATGGCCGCGCCGAGTTCCGCGTAGCATAGCGCGCCCGCCAGGGCAAGCACGCCGGCGACGATCCACACGAGCAGGCTGAGCGCGGGCGAGCCTACCTGCGAGGCCACCGTACTCGGTACCATGAAGATGCCCGAGCCGATAATGGCTCCGATAATCACCGCCGTTCCGGTTTTCGCGGTAAGAACCCGGAGCAGCCTGGGTTGGCCAGCCGGTAGTATTTCCTCTACGAGTTCGTCGTCATGGGTATGTGACATGGGGGCCCCTGTCGGAATGCGGTCTGCATGTTCATCAACGAGTCTATTCCGGTGCGATGACCGGCGCGGCCTCGAGTCGCGAAGGAACCGGTTCGACCCCGTGGAAAGGGGTGCCGTGCTCGAACCAGGACCGCGGAGCGGCCTGTCCCCACAGGGTCTGCCGCCGGGTGTCCTTCAGGTCCCATATCCGCGGGGGATGGTCCGGGTCGACGGTGACGTAGTCTCCCGTGAACAGTTCGATCCGGTGGCCGTCCCGGTCGCGCAGGTACAGGAAGAAGGCGTTCGAGATGCCGTGGCGGCCCGGGCCCCGCTCGAAGGCGTCGCGGTGCTCCGAACTGGCCAGCCGGTCGCAGAAGTGGATGACGTCCATGGCCGTGGGCACGTAGACCCCGACGTGGTGCAGGCGGGGTCCGGTGCCGTTGGTGAAGGCGATGTCGTGGACGCCGCCCCGGCGGTGCAGCCACGTGGCCCAGAGGTCCGAATCCTCGTCCCCGATGTCGGCCACGGTCACCTCGGTCGGCCGGAATCCCAGCGACCCGGCGTAGAAGGCCGTCATCCCGTTGACGTCATGGGAAAACAGGTTGAAATGGTCGATCCGCTGGATATGGGCGCCCCGGTACCGGTTGTACTCCTGCAGCAGCAGGTTCCGCCGCTCCATTTCGTAATAGAACTCCAGGGGAATGCCGAAGGGATCGTCCACGTGCAGCGTGCGGCCCTGGGCGTGCCGGTCGACGAAGGCCGCCGGGCATCCGGCCGAAGCGTAGCATTCCGCGGCCCGGTCCAGGTCCGCTTCGGCGGCGACCTTGAAAGCGATCCGGTACACGACCGGTTCGTCCGCCTTCGTCAGGACCAGCGAATGGTGGTTGCGCTCCTCCATGCCGCGGAGATAGAGCGCATGGCCGGTATCGTCCTCGCAGACGTATCCGAGCAGGTCGACATAGAAGTCCCGCGCGTAGTCCAGGTCGGTCACGCCCCACTCCGCGTGGCTGGCGCGGACGATGTTGAAGGGCGGGGACGGATTTGCAACGGGTACGGGCACGGCATGTCCTCTCGTACGCATCTGCCGCGGCAAGGGTTTCGTGCGCATCTGCCGCGTCATGGGTATCAGGCGCGCAATGGCATGGGGTTCAGCCGCGCGTCATCCGTTGCCCAGTTTCGGCACCGGATGGTGTTCAAGGGCGATGTCGATATTCTTCGTTTCCATGTAGAAGTCGAAGCTGTAATCGCCGCCGTCCCGGCCGATACCGCTTGCCTTCATGCCGCCGAAGGGCGTGGGCAGATGGCGCACGTTCTCCGAGTTCACCCAGACCATGCCGGCGTCGAGCCGCCTTGCGAAGGCATGGGCGCGGGTGACGTCGCTGGTCCACAGGTAGGCGGCCAGCCCATAATCCACGTCGTTGGCGATATCCAGCGCTTCCTCCTCCGTGTCGAAAGGGATGGCGGTGAGGAAGGGTCCGAAAACCTCTTCCCGGGCGATGCGCATGGACCGGTCCGCGTCCCCGAAGAGCGTGGCCTTGAAGTAGTTTCCGTCCGCCGCGTCTTCCGGGCACACGCCGCCGGCCACCAGCGTGGCGCCTTCTTCCCGCCCCGCGGAAACGTAGCCCAGGACCTTCTCGAGATGCAGGGGGTGGATCAGGGGGCCCAGTTCCGTGGCCGGGTCGTAGGGGTTGCCCAGGCGGATACGCCTCACGCGTTCCGCGAGCCGGCCGACGAATTCGTCATAGATCTCCCGTTCCAACAGAACCCGGCTGCCGGAGGTGCAACGCTCGCCGTTGAGGCTGTAGATCATGAATACCGTGGCGTCCAGGGCCCGGTCCAGGTCCGCGTCGGCGAAGACGACGACCGGGTTCTTGCCGCCCAGTTCGAAGTGAACGCGCTTGAGGGTTTCGGCGCCCTGGCGCATGATGGCGCGGCCGGTCCGCGTGTCGCCCACGAAGCCGATGGCCTTGATGTCCGGATGCTCGGTGAGGGCCCGCCCCGTGGTCTCGCCGATGCCGTTGACCACGTTGACCACGCCCGGCGGGACGCCGGCCTCGTGAACCAGCTCGGCCAGGCGCATGGCCGTGACCGGGCTCCATTCAGCGGGTTTGTGCACCACCGTGCAGCCCGCTGCCAGCGCGGGCGCCATCTTCCAAGTGCTGAGCATGAAGGGCGTGTTCCAGGGCGTGATGATTCCCACCGGTCCGACAGGCTGCCTCAGGGTGTAGTTCAGATGCCCCGCCGTCGGCAGGGCCAGCCCGTCCGACGCACGCTCGGCACGGTCCGCGAAGAACCGGAAGTTCTCGGCGGCGCGCGCCGCGGCCTTGGACATGAACCGGATGGGCTGGCCCGTATCGCAGGTCTCCAGGAGGGCGATCTCTTCGCCATGCGCTTCAATCAGGTCGGCGACCCGGTGCAGCAGTTTTTTTCTTTCGGTACTGGCCGTATCCCGCCAGGTCCCGAAGGCGGCCATTGCCGCGCGCGCCGCGCCATCGATCTCCTCCGTCCCGCCGTTGGCGACGGCGCAGAGCACGGCATTGTCGATGGGCGAGGCGTTCTCGAACGTTCCGCCGTCGGCGGATGCGACGGAAGATCCGCCGATGAGATGGCCGATGCCCTGCTTGCGGAACCGGGCGAGGTGCCGCTGCGCTTTCGCCTCGTTCGGATGAACCTGGATGGTTATGATACGTCCTCCTCGAGCCGGTCCACCACGTCGTTCTCCAGGGCGCCGAGTCCGTCCACCTCAAGGCGGAGCCGGTCGCCCGCGTGGATGTGGGAAATGCCTTCCGGCGTGCCTGACCAGATCATGTCACCGGGATTCAGCGTCATGTAGGCGGTAATGTACTCGATGAGTTCGGCCACACTGTGGCGCAGGTCGCCGGACCAACCCTCCTGGCGGAGCTCCCCGTTGACG